>NZ_MAIF01000001.1:0-8120 GCF_001729395.1 Methanosphaera sp. A6
AGTTAAATCATATTTATAAAGATCATATATTCCTTTTTCTCTAAAAAAAGATTTTATATTCTCCATACTCTTGAAAAAAGAATCTACGTCAAATGAAACATATTCTTTATTTAAGTTTCTATTAAAATCATTAGCCATAAAATAATATAGATCACTTTCTTTTTTTCTTATATTCAAAATAGGTTCCATACTAAATGAAATTTTTGATGTATTGAAAACAGTTTTAAAGAAGAAAAATCCAATATCATATTCATTTAAATTTAAATCCGCATCTATTTTCTCTAAAAACGAAGTTTTATAAAGATTATATGGATATTTTACCATACTAAAAAGTTCATTTGAAAATAATTTATGAGATAATGAATTAGAATTCATAAAATCATTACTTAAACCATAATCTAATTCATATATGGATTTTAATTTCTCATCATAAATATTTACTGAACTTAGTACAATGTCAGAATTATTTTCTTTAGCAATATTATAAATATAATCTAAAGCTACCATAGATAACCAATCTTTAGAATTACATAAGAATATATATTCACCATTTACTTGATTATAGTTAAATTCTTGTTTCATTACAGATATTGGGATGTTACTTTGAGTTTTATAATAATCTATTATTTCTAAAACATCCTCATCACAATTATTATCAGGCATACATATAATTTCAATTTCATCTAATGTTTGATTAAGTAAGCTTTCAAAACACTCTGCTGTTGATTTTTTATCTGGAAAAACTGATAAACAGAGAGAAATTTTTATTTCCTTTTTAATAATAATCCCACCTTAACTAAATATTATAAACAGATAATTTATTTATTCTGTATTTTAGTAAAACTTCAATTATATTATCAAATTGACTCATATTAAATAATGTATCTTCATATTCTCTTGTTTTGTTAAATACATATTTTTCATTATTTTCTTTTATGCCTATGTTATTTTCTAAATATTTATAATGTAACAATGCCTTTTTAATAAAGTCAGAATTGATTTTATTATCCATATTTCTAAATAAGAAATAATTTTCATCTGAGCTATTTTCAGATAAGAAGTAAATATTTTCATAGTCCATAAATGTTATATTATTATCTTTATTCTCAACTGATTTTTTAAGATTTACATTTTTAGAGAGAATAAAACAGTTCTTGTAATAATAGTCAATAGAATTAAAATCTGCTATGATTTCATCTATTTCATCATCATTTTCTGCCTTATATATTATATTTACTTCTTCAATACTTTCTTTATATTTAAAACCAATACAATTTAAAATATATTTAAATCTATTACTATATGTATGATTTTGAAGAACATCATAGAGATTTTCTTCACAGATTTTGGATATTTCTTCTTCAGATAAATCCAAAGAATCTATTCTATCTAAATAGATAACATTATCTTTAAAAAGTTCATATATTCCTTTAGAATAGTTTGATAGTATGAATGTATTTGAAGACATTAATTCATAAACTCGTCTTGCAAACATGGTGTGTGAATCAGTAACTGTGTTAATATTTAATGCCATTTTACTTTCTTTATATACTGAGGGCATTTTATCAAAGGATACTTTTGGATATATGAATGGATCATATTTTGCTGGAAACATTCTATTTTCAGCAGTTGAATCAGATGCCCTGTTATATATTTTTAAGCCATACTTACTGTTAATTACCTTATCAAAAAAATCACACATTGTTTTACAACGATTTTCGAATTGATTATACCAACTACCTGCAAATATAATATCATTAGAACGTTTAGTACTAATAGGATTGAATAGATTTATTTGAGAAGCAAATAAGAGTACATGAACATTTTCATGTCCTCTTGCCCTATATCTTATTATACTATCTTCATCTGTTGTAAAAATATAATCAAAATGTAGAGCTGTGTCTATAAAGTTGTAATTAGGGTTATCAAATGATGTTGGATCCTCTTTATTCCAAAAAATTGTAGGAATTCCATGTTCTTTACAGTACTTTAATATATCCATTAATTGATTTCTACTATCCCATCCATGAATCAGGTTAACACCTATTTTTCCACCCCATGGAGAATAATTATTTTCAACAGCTATTCCCTCTACAAGATTACCTTCACCAACACCACTAAATGCTGATTCACAGAAAAATAAATCTATATCCTCTCTTTCAAATTTTTCATGCCAGTTTTCTGGTTCAACAGGTATTGCATTGAATTCATTACTATATGAATTATATGTAAATGGATCTAATACTACAGCTACATTCATATCCTTTGCAAATGGAATAGTTTTCTTATTAACTTTAACAATGTTACTAAAATATTTTCTCTTATATTCATAACAAGCAGTTATTGTCTCATCATAATTTCTATTGGCAATATTTTCAATAATATTCTTAAATTCAGGACTTAATACACCATTATCTCTTTTATTAACTTCATTAAATAAGTCATAACCCTTATCAAAAATACAGGACATATCAGTTTCAGGAATATATTCTGGTTTAATTATGAAATTTTTTAAGAAATATGTTAATTTATTTGCTAGAATATAGTGAACATATTCATCAACAATACCTTTTTCTTCACTGATTTCTAACATGAGGCTATATGCTTTTATACGACCAAGATTTTTATCTAAATCTACTTGGAAACTTACTGATTTATTATCTCCATCACGAAATGTTGTGTAAGAATAAATGATTTTATTTATAAAAGCAATTCCATTTGCATTTATCAATGCATTGAAAAGAAATACTGAATCCTCACCTGGAATATATTCTGGAAATGAAATATTATTTGATTTTATAAAATCAAGATTAAATATTTTACTTGAAAGCCCAAAATTTCCTAAAACAGAAAATTTATCTTCAATTGAATCCATATAAAAGTGTTTAGGATATTTTTGTTTGAAAACATCAACATCACCCTGTCTATCAGACCATGATTTTTCAGGATCTGAAAATGTATTAATAATCAAACCAGGAAATATCTCTTCATTATTATTAAATTTATTTTTCTTAGAATGTAGTCCACTAACTATATCTGCTTTACTTTTTTCTATTTCATTATATAATACTTCACAAGCATCAACAGTAAAAGTATCATCAGGATCTAAAAACATGACATATTTTGCTGTTGCAATATTCATACCCATGTTTCTAGGTTTTCCTGCAACACCACTATTTTCTTTGGAATAGATTGCTTTAACATTGTCATATTTTTTTTCATAATTCCCAATTATAGTTGGACTATTATCTGTTGAACAATCATCAACAAAGATTATTTCTAAATTTTCAAATCCTATAGTTTGATTTTTTAAAGATAGAAAACAACTTTCTATTGTGAATTGAACATTATAAACAGGTATAATTACACTAATAAAAGGATGCATTGAAAAGTCACCACTATTCTACATCATATAAATTTCCAAAGTTATATAATATAATATCATCTGGAATTGAATGTTTATCTATAATATTTCTTGTATCAAATATTACTGGCTTTTTCATTTCTTGTTTTATTTTATCAAAGTCCATATGCATGAATTCATCATGATTTGTAAGTACTAATATTAATGATGAATCTTTTATTGCTTCATCAAAGCTTAGATCTATTTTTTCTATATGAGGATCATATATTTTCAAAGTATAATCTTCTTTAAGATTGTTGATTATTTCATAAGATGGACTTTCCCTATCATCATCAGAATTTCCTTTATATGCCACACCAAATACTGATATTATTGGATTATCTTCATTTTTTAGAATTTTTCTAACATTTTCAACAACAAAATCTGGCATACTTCTATTAGTATCTCTAGCCAGTTTTATGATTTTTGCAGTCTCTGGTATAAGTGAATATATGAAGTATGGATCTATTGCAAGACAATGTCCACCTACTCCTGGCCCTGGTGAAAGTATATTTACACGAGGATGTTTATTTGCTATTTTAATAACATCTAATATGTTAATTCCTAGTTTTGATCCAATCTTTGCTAATTCATTTGCTAGTGCAATATTCACATCCCTATATGTATTTTCCATACACTTAGATAATTCAGCAACTTTTGCTTCAGTTTCTATAACTTCACCTTTAACAAATATTTTATAAACTTCAGCAGCTTTTTTAGCACTTCTTTTGTTGATTCCACCAACTATTCTATTGTTATGTATTAATTCATCAACCATGTTACCTGGTAGAACTCTTTCTGGACAATGTGCTAAGTATATGTCTTCACCAACATTAAATCCCCTATCTTCAAAGATACCTTTTATTGTTGTTTCAGTTGATAGTGGTGCTATTGTTGATTCTACTATGATAGTATCTCCTTTTTTTATAAGTGGTAATATTGATTTACATGCTGATATTACAAAACCTAAATCACAGGATAAATCTTCTTTTTTAAATGGTGTTGGAACTGTAATTATATAAACATCAGCTTCTTCAGGAGTTAAACTTGCATGATATGTTCCATTATCCAAACAAGCATTCATAATTTCATTAATTTTTGGTTCTTCTATTGTCATAACTCCATTATTTAAATTACTTATTATTTCTTCATTAATATCTACACCTACCACATCACATCCATTGGATGCAAATAATGCTGCTGTAGGTATACCTATATATCCTTGACCTATAACACATATTTTCATTATATCACTTTTATTATTATTGATAATGGTATTTTTAAAATCCATATTCAAACAAGATGATTATTAATTGATAATATTAAAATAAAAAAAATAATCATTATAAATACAATTATTAACTTAAACAAACTAATTTATAATCTAATTAACTTATTTTCTTAACTAATAATTAGTCTATATTTAATTATATTTAAATATTAAGATAAGATAATAATTTCATTAAAATATTATCTTTTTTTCTAGATTTTATAGAAATAAGACCCTTAATTATGTTAATTCTCAAAGCATATCCCATAAACAGATTCTATGAAAAAATACATACAATCAGTTACTTTACTAATTTAGTTTGACTTAACTAATATTTGATAATATATATTGGAAAATTAAAAAAAATAAAAAAGTATTATTTTATATTATAATCATGTTTTTGAAAAAATATATCAAAAAAATAACTTATAATTTATCAACTATCTGTTTAACAACATCATCTGTTCCAGGCACATTACCTGATGTTGAAATACCATAGACAGTGTTATTTTTATCCACATAATACCATACATCAGTTATATTATTTACATCTGAAACAGTTTTTGTTATTTTCTGAGAATTTGAAGAATAATACTCAGTTACTGATAAATTAGTAATATTATGTTTAGATTTATAACTTTCTATTCTTTGATAAATAGAATTATTACCACTGAATTTACGTACCTTCAATTGTTTAGTTCCATTATCTATAGTTATAGTATTATTTGTTTGATTGGATATACTA
Organism: Methanosphaera sp. A6; assembly: GCF_001729395.1. NCBI lineage: Archaea > Methanobacteriati > Methanobacteriota > Methanobacteria > Methanobacteriales > Methanobacteriaceae > Methanosphaera > Methanosphaera sp. A6. The sequence continues at coordinate 5,419 of NZ_MAIF01000001.1, forward strand.
TATCCAGAAGGTGGTGTTATATTAAAAGTAGTTGAATTGTTAGTTGAATTATCACTGAAACTAAATATTCCCGCATAAATAGAAATTCCCAATAGTGCAACTATACCCAATATTAAAAGAATAATTACCTGATTATTTTTCATTACTTTACCTCCATTTAATAGTTATTATAGTTTAATGTGCATTTTATAATACTTATAATTTATTAGAGAAAAACAAAAATCTATTAAAAAATTCACTAGATTAAAGAATTTAAATTATAAAACTGAAATTAACTAAAATTAGAGTAATATTCACACTTTTTTCTAGATTAGATATTTTAACTCTATTTTCAAAATAGAATTTGTTTAATAATACATTCTTGTTAAAATTAATAATGGAACTTCATATTTTTTTAGGTAAAATACTTCAGAGTATTAGAAACAATAGTTATACAGCTTAATATTTAGAACTTCAATAATTACTAGGTTTTCTCTAAAATTATCTAAGAATATACTTAAATAATTATAATATCATAAATAGAAAATAGATTATTATTCTTAAATAAAAAAAATATAGAATAACTTCATCTAGTAGTCATGAGGTATATATATGATTAAACCTACAGTATCAATTATAATTCCAATATATAATAAAGAAAAATACCTAAATAACTGTATATCTTCTATAAAAAACCAATCACTTAAAGATATAGAAGTAATATGTGTTGATGATGGTTCAACAGATGATTCATTATCCACACTTAAAAGTTATACTAGTGATGATTCTAGATTTAAAATAATTAAACAAGAAAACAGAGGTCCTGGATTAGCAAGAAATGTAGGTTTAGAAAATGCTACTGGAGAATATGTTTTATTTCTAGATGCTGATGACTGGATTGAAAGTGAGTCCTTAGAACAATTATATAAACAAGCAACATCTAACAATTCTGATTTAGTGTTATTTAATAGTATTGAACACTATCCTGATAATTATCTAAGAAAAAGGATATATGCAGTATCTAATGATATTAAAAATTATGATAATTTCACATTTAACTGTTTATACAATAAAAGATTAGTTATGAATAGTTACTTTATTGTATGTACAAAACTACATAAATTAGATTTTCTTAGAAAAAATAATATTAAATTCCAAGAAGATGTATTATTTGAGGATGTGCTCTTTCATATAAAAACCATGATAAAGGCAAATAACATTTCATATAATCCCCAATTTTTCTATCATTATGTGAGAACTGATAATTCAAGACAGAATACTTCCATTCAAACAAGTAAAAGTTTTGTATTGTTTGACATATTTAATGAAGTAAAAACTTTTCTGAAAAAAAATAAGTTAATGAATGAATTTAAATTAAATTTTTTAGAATTTAATATAACAGAGATAGAAAATATTTATAAAACCTTAGATAATGAATCTAAAGATGAATTGTTTTTAATTGCTAAGAATTATTTCAATAATATGAATATATCCAACAATGATGTAAAACAATTGCCAGATAAAAATAGATTCTTTTATAATACAATAAAACATTCCAAAAATTCAGTGGAATTTAATATTGCAAATACTGTTAGATTAGGTAAAATAGAACATGAATTAATAGACAAGACAAAATTAAATGATATGCTTAAATTAATACATGAATATGAAAAAGAAGATATGACTAGTACTTTAATAACTATAGAAGCCCTTATACATAATAATAAAAAAGCATATGATGAAATAAATAAATTAAATTATTTAAATGAATCAATAACTTCCTCCACTAGTTGGAAAATTACAAAACCATTTAGATATATCACAAGTATTATTCGAAAAATTAGGAATAATAGAAATAATAGAACAAAGACCAAAACCATAGAATACATTGAAGAAGAAAATAACATATTCTACAACATATTTAAAAAAATAGAAAATAATCAAATAAGATATGATGAATTACTAAATGATATTAATAATAAATGGTATAGACCAACTAAAAAATTAGATACAAAACTTACAACACAAACTGTATTTGATTTAGTTAATAATAATGTATATGATGAAACTTTTAATAATGAAAATATTCTATTAAAATATGAAAATATCCTATTTCGAGAAATAGTAAATGATGTGACAAAAAGTGATATAAATATATTGGCTTTTAATAAAATAAATTCATATAATTTATTTGATGAAGAATACTATAAAGAAAAATATAACTATAAATTACATATTAATCCATTACTTCATTATATATACATAGGATATTTAGAAGGAAAAAATCCCAATGAGAATTTTGATGGAAATTATTATAAGAAATTTAATAAAAATGCTGGAAAGTCAGAATTAAATCCATTAGTATATCTTGTATTGAATGGATTTGATGAAGGATTAGTTAAAACAAATGAAAGTAGTTGGCAACCATTAACAATAAATAGAAAGAATATTGAAGAAAAGATAAGGACTTTTAATGATATTGGAATAACAACAACTAAAAGAAAACAGAAAATAATAATTTCATTAACAACATATCCTGAACGTATAAATAATATACAATATACAATATATTCCTTATTAACACAAACTTTGAAAGCCGATGAAATAATTCTTTGGTTATCTGATGACGAATTTCCAAATAAAGAAGAAAATATACTCTCTAACATATTAAAACTTAAAAAAAATGGATTAACTATAAAATGGTGTAAAAATATTAAATCATA
>NZ_MAIF01000002.1:0-3707 GCF_001729395.1 Methanosphaera sp. A6
ATGAAAAAAATAAATATATTAAAAAGATTTTTCTAAAAATAGATGTAATTACGTATTTTATTTAAAAAAAAATAAGAAAAAGAAAATAAAACTATTTTCTAGGCTTGTTATGTAATTTCTTAATTCCACAACCTACTCCTATGAGTATTATTATTGCTGCTACATAGTAGTATAGATAGGTACTTGTTGGTCCTACCTTTTGATCTGTATTTAATGAGTAGATATTTCCATCTTCTGAAGCTACAAATAATGATGAACCACTAGCTACTGTTGATGCTGAAATACTTCCAGATATATTTGGAATATATCCTGGATTGAAGTTCCATACTTGATTTCCTGTGAATTTATCATATATATTGGTACTTCCTGATGCTGTTCCTACTGCTATGTTGTTACCAAATATTGTTGGTGTTGAATTAATTGCACTTCCTGTTTCAATATCCCATTTTTTAAGTCCATCTCTTAAGTCTAAAGAGTAGAGATCTCCTTGTTCTGTTCCTATATATAGAGAGGAGTGTCTTTCATCTATTGATGGTGATGATGTTACTTTAGAACCTGTATTATATGACCATACTTCTAATCCTGTATCTTCACTTAATGCATATACCTGGTTATCTTCAGATGCTATGTATACATTTCCATTACTTATTGCTGGAGAAGATTTTACATCATCTCCTGTGGTGTATGTCCATTTTACTGAACCATCATTTATATTTAATGCATATACTTTATCATCGTTAGAACCTATGTATAATGTGTCTCCATGAACTACTGGTGATGATTCTACTGAATCTTCAGTTTTGTATTGCCATACAACTGAACCATCATTCCTATTTAATGCATATACATATCCATCATCTGATCCTACATAGATTTTTGTTGAATCTATTGCAGGAGTTGATTTTATTCTATCTCCAGATTTAAATTTCCAGTTGTTACTTCCTGTATTTGCATTATTTGAATATAAGTACCCATCTTCTGATCCTACATATACTGTATCACCTGATACTGTAGGACTTGAAGTTATAGCTCCTTCTGTTTCATATTTCCATGTTTCATTTCCATCTTGTGCATCTAATGCATATAATGTTCCCTTATCAGTTCCAAGATAGATTTGATCTCCACATAAAACTGGAGTTGTTGATACTGCCCCATCTACTTTAACAGTCCATGTTTGAGTAGAAAAGGAAGAATCTTGATTTACATATCCAGTGTGTCTTGGATTGTTTTGAAACATTGGCCATTCTGCTGCAGCTAGAGAAGATAAGCTTCCCATGAGAACACATAATATAATAAAACATACACCTAATTTTTTCATATTGCTTTTCATTATTTTCATACCTCCTACTTAAACATCCCTATTAAATCTTACAATTCCTACTATGAAAAATAGTAGTGCAAATGCTAATAATACTATTAAATCAAATGCTATTGAACCTAATCCTGCACCTTTTAACATTACAGCCCTGAATGCATCATTTGCATATGTTAGAGGTAAGAATAGTGCAATTTTTTGTAAAATCCATGGCATTGTTTCTGTAGGGAAAAATACTCCACATATAAACATCATTGGCATTGCAACTGGCATTACTATTTGAATATAATCTTCTTGTGTTTTTGCAGTAGCTGAAAACATCATTCCAAAACCTACAAAACATAATACTGCTATTAGTATTACAAGTACCAATAGTAATAAATTACCTTTTATCATTACATTAAATAGTAGCATAGCTGCTATTATTAAGACTAAAGCTCTGATAAGTTCTCTTACTACTTGTGATATTATTTTACCTGTTAGTACTGATGATACATTTGTTGGTGTCATAAATAGTCTTGATAATTCTCCACGTTCACGTTCTCCTGCAATACTGTTTCCCATTGTCATCATAGATGACATAAACATTGTCATTGCAAGTACTCCAGGTAATAGGAAATCTATGTAATCTAAATCACCATATATCTTATTAACTTGTAATTTTATTGTTTGTGCTGTTTGTGTTATTGGATTTGTTGTGGTGTTTGCATTTACTTGTTGTGTTCCTACTTTTTCTGATAGTGAGGCAAATATTTGTTCTGTTTTTGGAACTAGTGTTTGTGTTGTCAGTTGATCTGATGAGTCAATATATAAGACTGCATTCTTTGAATTTGAACTTTCAAAGTCACTTGAAAGTATGATTGCTGCTTTAACTTCACCATTATCTACTTTTTCCTTTGCATCATCCGAATTTGTCATTATGTCCTTTATATCAAATGTATCATCTGCTTTTAATGCATTGATTACTTGATCTGTTACATCACCAGATGATTGTTTTACAACGACTACAGGAGTGTTTTCTACTGTTCCTCCCATACCCCATCCACATAAGGCAATCATTAAAATTGGAAATAGAATTAAAGATGCAAATTGAACTTTATGTCTCCATAATGTTAGGAGATCCTTTTTAATCATCCATTTTATCTTATTAATTTCTGCCATTTTTAATCTCCGTTCTTTGTTTTGCAGTGATAGCTACAAATACATCTTCTAATGTAGGATCATTCGTTTTTATTGAAGCTATATTTCCACCATTACTTAAAATAGCTGTTATTACATGATTTACTGAAGTTTCTGAACGTTTTAGGTCTATATTCAAACGACCATTACCCACATGTTTTGCATCTGTTACTACTTCTAAGTCTCTTACTGCTTCAACCATTTCATCAGTAATGTTAGATACCATGACTGTAACTTTTTCATTTTCATCAGTTAATGAAGCTCTTAGATGATTTATTTTTTCTTCATTACCTTTTGTTCCTTCTTCTTCTAATTTTAAAATCATTGAACGAATATTTTTATTAGTTTCTTCTTTTGTTTTTAGTAATTGATCTTTAAGTCCTTGTGGTGTATTGTTTGCTACTACTTTACCTGAATCTATGATATTTATTGAATCACATATTTTATCTACTTCATACATATCATGTGAACATAGAATTATGCTTTTTCCTTCATCATTTAATTCAAGCATTAAATCCCATAATACTCTTTTTGTTGTAGGATCTAATCCTACTGTAGGTTCATCTAAAAATAAGATTTCAGGATTATGAATCAAACTAGCTACAACTGATGTTTTTTGTTGCATTCCACCAGATAATTGATTAACGTATTTATCTTGAGCATAGCTTATATTTACTAGATCAAGTAGGTCATCAATTTTTTTATCTTTAATTCTTTGGTCAACATTATAAAAATCTGCACATAATTCAACATTTTCTCTTACTGTTAAGTCTTTATATAAACTTATTTGTTGTGGTACCATTCCTATTCTACTTCTTACATCATCAGGATTGGTTGAAACATCAAACCCTGCTACCTTTGCATCTCCACTTGTTTTTTGAATAAGACATGTTAGCATTTTTATTGTTGTTGTTTTACCAGCACCATTTGGTCCTAATATTCCACCTATAGTTTTATCTTCGATGAATAAATTTAAATTATCCACAGCTTTAAAACCATTGTCATAAATTTTTACTAAATCATGAGTTTCTATAGAATATTTCATTTATTCACCCTCATTTTTTTATAAACATGTTATCATTAAAAAGCATGTCATCAAAGAATGAAATTAGCATGTTATTTTCTGGTCGTTTTTTATGCATGAATTGTTTTAGTGAATCTAGCATTTTAAGACCTTTATTTGTAATTTCATACATTTTAACTTTATGATTTC
>NZ_MAIF01000003.1:0-15830 GCF_001729395.1 Methanosphaera sp. A6
ACAAATACTTGTGTGTTGTAGAAGTTAAGATTGGATAATTGTGTTCCACTAGCTCCAAGATCTATTATGAAAGCACTACCTGTTTCATTACCATAGTAACTACCAGAGATTGTATTAAGGCTTAATGTATTGCCTTTTCCATCTATTGTTACTTGTTTGTTTAGTACATATGAATGGTTGTTACGTGTTATATTTGTTCCAAAGTTTATTTTAGAACCTGTTTGTACTTCATCTGTAAAACCATTACTTGTGAAATATGTATCAAAGTTATCATTATTTACTGTTATTTCACTATTTGTTTTTTTAGTATTTTTCATATTAGACTTAATAGTTTTTTTAGTTGTGTCACTTACTAATTTTTCACTATTAGTTTTAGTTATTGTTTTTGCTTCTGACTTCACTGTTTTAGTATCAGAAACAGTACTTGCAATACTACCTACACTAGTTGTATCTGCACTGATTGTATTATCAGATATAACAGAACTAGCTGTATTATTACCTGTATCTGCTGCACTAATTGCAGTTAATCCAATAAGTAAAACCATGAGAGTCATGACAAAAATAACTGATTTCTGATTTCTCATAAGTTATCACTTCTGATTTTAAAGACTTATTCAAAAAATATTAATGCTTATTTAACATTCTTTGAATAATAATTCTATATATATCAATTAATCAATATATATTTATTCAAAGTATTTTTTTAACTAAAAAAATAAGTATGGCCATAAACTTAAATTTAAACTATAAAAATCTATAAAAAAAAGTTATTAAAAAATATAAAATAAAAAGTACACTAGAACATTTTCAGTATTCCAGGTACCATTCCATAAATAATAAGTACTACAAGTATCACAATAAAAAGACTGCTTATATACCTAGTTATGTGTTCTACTGTATTATCATTCAACTCATGGTGTGATATGAAATTTAATATCCAATTAAATCTTCTACTTATCCAACATCTAATACAACCAGGGAGAAACTTAGTGTATTTATTCAATGTTTGATTGAATTCCAATCTCCTATCAGGACGTATCTTCATTTTAAGTATTTCTTCTAAGATTAATCCACCATCTAATGGTTTCATTGGAAGAAGATTAAATGTTCCCACAGCAAAGTTTAGGAAAAATATTAGATAAAATATTTCCTCTAATTTAGATAACACTAATGGCAATAACGTTCCATACTTCTTTTTAGCCACTGGTTCAATTATTTCATGCTGTTTTGCTCTAATACCAATATAGGATTTTGAACTATTATTAGGACTTTGACTAGCAGTTATATTATATGTTCCAGTATCTGTTGTAATGGATAAATTATCACCAATATGCATACCACTCAACGCCCTTGTATATGATGAAGTATTAGTTACAACATCACCATTAATCTTGTGTATAACCATACCTTCAGAGAGTATTGATTGAGAGGGACTTCCTGCCACCACACTACTTATCTCCATACCATCTGTTGTATAAATATTTTCTGATGCTAGAAAACCACCAATACCAGCAGTAATTACTAGTGCTATTAAACATAAACCTAAATTAAACATTGGTCCTGCAAAATACACCCGTAGTTTACTTATTCCATTTGCCCTTTCAAGTTCATCAGGATTTGGTTCTACAAATGCTCCAGGTATTATTGCAAGTAGTAGTAAACCTACAGAATCTATTGATATTCCCTCAACCCTTGCAAGTATTCCATGACCTCCCTCATGTATTACAAGTACTGTTGCAAGGGCAACAAGTCCCGTTGTAAAGGGTATGTATATGGGAGAACCTGGAATATCAACCCCTGGAAGTATTAGAGAAACTGTTGGTGTCTTAAACATCAATTGCAGTGACCATATAAGTGTTATTACCATCAATATTAGAAAGAAGATTCCAATAGGCATTCCAATATTCAAGTAGGCCTTCCACAGACGTGGACATCTATTTGCAATTCTATCAAGTACTCCCTTTAGTCTCTCAGTTTTAAGCATTAAAACTATTCCTTCCATGGTTATGTTGAATTTATCCTTTAGTAGAAATGCCAGTATCCATACTACTATAAATCCAATTACATAATACCATAAAACATTCATAGAATATACTCCTTAATGTTATGCCATTTGTTTTTCTATTGTTGTTGTATTTTCTTTAGTTATTTTTTCAACACTACAATCTACCAGTACATCATTGTCATTAGATATTTTGAATCCATCACTACATACACTACCTATAACAGAGTATGCTACGTTATTTTTAGATAATGCTTCTTCTATAGTAGTAAGTGCATCTTCTTTTACTGTTATAATAAACCTACTATTTGATTCAGAATATAATTTATCATCTTGTGATAATTCTGTTGTAGATGGTATGTTACTTATATTAACATTTACTCCTTTTTTAGATTTAATACTCATTAGAGCCAATGCTATTATAAGTCCTCCTTTTGATATATCATGTACTGAGGTTATGTTATCGTTATATTTAGGAATTAATTTCTCAATTGTGGTTGATACATTATAATTTTCTTCTAATCTTATTTTTGGTGGATAACCTTGTACCACGTTATGTATATGTTTGTAGTACTGTGAACCATCAAGTTCAGGATAGGTATTTCCCACCACCAATATAACATCACCATCATCTTTTAATGTCATTGTTTTAATCTTAGTATTTTCAACTACACCTACAGTTCCAACTATTGGTGATGGATTTACTGTTACTCCTTCTGTTTCATTGTAGAAACTTACATTTCCACTTATAAATGGTGTGTTAAATTTACCTGCAACATCACTCATACCACTTACAGCTTCTTTAAATTGCCAGAACACTTCTGGTTTTTCTGGATTTCCAAAGTTTAAACAATCGACTAATGCTATTGGTCTTGCACCCATACTTATTGCATTGTTTATTGATTCAAGTACTGCTGATGCTGCTCCATCATATGGATTTAATAGTACATGTGTACTGTTACAGTCAGTACCTATTGTAAATGATGTTTCATCATCTACTTTTATTACTGCTGCATCATCACCTGGTTTTACTATTGTTCTTAGTTGTACCTCATGATCATACTGACTATATACCCATTCTTTACTTGTAATATTTTCAGATGATAATAATTTATATAATGCCTCTTCTACATCAACTTCAGGTATTTCTACATCTTCTATTATTTTTTCTGGCTCTTTTGCTTCTCTTTCTATTATTGGTGCTTCTGTAAAGAGAATATTTGGTGCATGACATATTTCTTCTTCATCATCTTTTATAATAAATTCTCTTTTATCAATAATATTTCCAATTATTGCATGGGCAAGGTCATGTTTTTTACATATTTCAAATGCCTTTTCTACATCAGATGAATCTATTGCAAATACCATACGTTCTTGTGATTCTGATAACATGATTTCATATGGTGTCATGTTTTCTTCTCGTAGAGGTATTTTATTCAAGTCAATTAATGAACCATTACCACCCTTATCTGCCATTTCTGATAGACAACAGGTAAGTCCTCCTCCACCTAGATCTTTTACTCCATGAATATCAAGTGTTTCAAGTAGTTCATATGTTGCTTCCATTACACGTTTTTTAGTAAATGGATCTGCAACTTGTACTGCTGGCCTATCCTCTACTTCAGAATTACTTGTTAATTCTTCAGATGCAAATGTTACACCATGTATTCCATCACGACCAGTTGTTCCACCCATAAGAAGATACACATCTCCTACTATTGGTGCACTTCCATATACTATTTCATCTTTTTTTACAAGTCCAGCACAGACAACATTTACCATTGGATTATATTGGAAGTTATCATCAAATTCTATTTCTCCACCAACTGTTGGTACTCCTATTCTATTACCATAGTCTGAAATTCCTTTAACAACATAATCAAATATGTATTTTGATCGTTGATTTGACATATGTCCAAATCTAAGTGCATCAAGAAGTACCACTGGTTTTGCACCCATACTTATAATATCTCTTACTATTCCACCAATTCCAGTTCCTGCACCACCATACGGTTCTACTGCAGATGGATGATTATGACTTTCCATACCTATAGCCAGAGCATATTCATCAGTTAGACTTACTATTCCTGCATCATCCCCCGGACCTAATATTACATCAGGCCCATCTGTTGGGAAGTTTCTAAGAATGGGTTTACTACTTTTATAGGAACAATGTTCTGAAAACATTACATCCATCATTCCCAATTCTAATTCATTAGGCTTTCTTCCTAATACTTCTTCTATATATTTTAATTCATCATCTGTTAAAACCATAAACTCATACAACCTATAAATTTTTTTATTCTTTTATTAATATTTTAAGTTGTTCTTCTTCTATTTTCCATTCTTTTACATACCCATCATCAACAATAGTTTCAAATTCTAGTTTATCAGTACGTACTTCATTTGAAATATATTCTTGATGAGCAATTACTGCATCTTTAAAGTCATTACTACATTCTACTGTTACATGAATATTTGCTTCCACATTTAAATCTAAATCTTTACGCATATCCTGTATACGACGAATAAGTTCCCTTGCCATTGCTTCTGAGTAGATTTCTGGTGTTAGTTCTGTATTTACATATACACTTCCATTTTCAAAGTCACAACTTACAAGATTTTCTGGTACTTCTTTTTCAAAGAGTATTTCCTCTTCAACAAGTGTTATATCCTTATCACCTAGTGTTACTACATATTCACCATTTTCTTGTAGTTGTTGTTGTACTTTAGCACCATCAACATCATCAGATTCAAAGTATTTTTTAACTCTTCCAAGATCTCCCCTAAGTTTTGGTCCTAGTATTGACATATTTGGTTTTGCAATTATTATTGCATTTTCTAGTTGTGATTCTATTATTATATCCTTAGTATTTGCTTGTTCTAAAAGTACACTTTTAAGTGAGGATATTGCTTCTTTTACACCATCATCTTCAGTCACTACTGTTATATTTTGTACAGGCCATCTTAGTTTAAATCTTGCAACATCCCTTGCATGAGCACTTGCCTCTAATATATCTCTTATGTATTTCATATTTTCTTCTAGTTTTGTATCGATTTTTTCACTAGAATATGTCCAGTCAAGCATGTGCACACTCTCTGGTGCATCTTCCTCAACTCCTCTTACGAGGTTTTGATAGATTTCTTCTGTTACATGAGGTGATATTGGTGCAAGTACCATTATTAAGTTTTTAAGAGTGTAGTATAATGTGTAGTATGCTCCTAATTTATCAGGATCATCACTTTCTACCCATGTTCTTCCACGTATAAGTCTTACATACCAACGACTTAAGTCTTCTAGTATGAAGTCTGTTATTTTTTCTGTTGCTCTGTTAAATACTAGTGATTCTATATCTTCACCCACAGATTTAATCAATGAATTTATACGTGATTCAATCCATAAATCTTCTTCACGGAATATTAAGTCATCCCTATTATGTTTTGTTGGATTAAAGTTATCCAAGCTCATATATGTTGTTGCAAAGTAGTATACATTCCATAGTATGTTAAATAGTTTTGATGAATTTTGTACTTCATCCCAGTGGAATTTAAGATCATCCCATGGTTTATTTGCATCAAGTAAATAGAATCTTAGTACATCTGCCCCATATTTTTCTATTACTTCCTCTGGACTTACAACATTTCCAAGGGATTTACTCATTTTCTTACCATCTTCATCAAGGGTAAATCCATGCATTAAAACCTTTTTATATGGTGCTTTTCCAAATGCTGCTACTCCAAGACCTAGTTGTGAATAGAACCATCCTCTTGTCTGGTCATGTCCTTCTGTTATAAAGTCATATGGGAACCATTCATCGAAGTTTTCTGATGGGTTTTGTGGATAATGAAGTGCTGCCCATCCTGCAACTCCCGAATCTATCCATACATCTAATACATCAGGTACTCTATGCATTGTACTTCCACATTCACATGGTATTGTTATATTATCAACATGTGGTCTGTGTACAAAGTCACCTTCTAGTGTATCATCACCAGATAATGTTTTAAGTTCTTCTTTTGAACCGATTACTACTTTACTACCACAATCAGAACATGTCCATATTGGAAGAGGTATTCCCCAATATCTTTGTCTGGATATAGTCCAATCTCTAGCATTTTCAACCCAATTTCTGAATCTACTTTCTCCAGCCCATGATGGTACCCATTCTACAGAATCTACTTGTTCAAGCATTTGATCTTTAATTTGTGTTACTTTAATAAACCATTGTTTTGTTGCAATGTAGATAATTGGTGTTTTACATCTCCAACAGAAACCTACTCTATGATCTATTGTTCCATAGTTAAGTAGAGCATTTGCATGTTCTAATTCATGAGTTATTCTATCATTTGCTTCATGTATTTCTAATCCTTCATACACTCCTGCATCAGAGGTGTAACATCCATCTTCCCCTACTGGACAGAATGGTTCTAATCCATTTTTTACACCTACTTCATAGTCCTCTGGACCATGACCTGGTGCTGTATGTACACATCCTGTACCTTCCTCTAGTGTTACATGAGTACCAAGTATTATTTTATGATTATGAGTTGATTGGTATGGTATGTTTTGACTTAATGGATGAATATATTCAAGTCCTTTAAGTGTTTCTCCTTTTAGAGTTTTTAGAATTGTTTTTTCAGTCTCACCAAATATTGATTCTATAAGTGCATCTGCTACTATAAATATTTCATCAGAATCAAGTTTATCATTATGTACTTTTACATAACTATAATCAAAGTCTGGATGAATACTTACAGCCAGGTTTGCTGGTATTGTCCATGGTGTTGTTGTCCATATGAGTACATATGATGGTATATCATATTCTTGTTTTTTAAGTTTGAATTTTACATAGATTGATGGATCTTGTTTATCACCATACTCAATTTCTGCATTTGCAAGTGCTGTTTGACAATGTGGACACCATGTTATTACACGTTTATCCTGTGTTAACAAGTCCCTTTTATCTGCTTGTTTTAATGTCCACCAACAAGATTCCATATATCCATTATCATATGTTACATATGGATCTTGCCAGTCCATCCACACACCCATTTGCTTAAATTGTTGAGTCATATCTTCTTTGTTTTTAATTGCAAATTCTTTACATTTTTCTACAAAGTTATCTATACCATACTTTTCTTCTATTTCTTGTTTACTTTTAATATCAAGTAATTCTTCCACCTTATGTTCTATTGGAAGACCATGAGTATCCCATCCTGCTTGTCTTCTTAAAGAGTATCCATTCATACTTTTATATCTTAAAAAAGAGTCTTTAATGGTTTTATTCCATGCTGTTCCAAGATGTATTCTTCCACTACAGTATGGCGGTCCATCAAGAAATGAATATTTTGGTCTGTTTTCTCTTTGTTTACTTGTTTTATTATATATATCATTTTCTTGCCAAAATGATTGTATTTTCTTTTCTAAATCCTTATTATACCCCTGTTCTACCTCATCTATTGGCATACAGTATCTCCTTTATAGTTTTTTATGGAATTATTCATAGAGTTTATGGTTTTTATTAATGAATAGATTCCCTTAATTTATACTGTTATATTTTATAACATTATATTCATTTATATATTTGTCATTACTAACAATTAATATATTAGGTTTTCAAATACATCACACCAATATTTTAATAAAAATATATAAAAATATATACAACAACATAACAAGGATGTTTTTAATTTGAAATATTTAATTATTAATGGTAGTCCAAGACATGGACATACATGGGAAATTGTAACTAGAGTAAAAAATACATTAAGTACCACCGATACAAATACAACTTTTACACATGTAGAATTAATTGATGAAAATATACCATATTGTAGAGGATGTTTTAGTTGTTTTGAAAATGGAGAAGACAGTTGTCCTGATAGTGATAAAATTGGACCTATTGTAGATAAGATACGAGAATGTGATGGGCTTATTATTACAAGTCCTGTTTATGCACTGCATATAACAGCACTTCTTAAAAACTTCATTGATCATGTTGCATATCTTTATCATAGACCTGAATTCTTTACAAAAAAAGCACTTATTATTTCCACCACTGCTGGTATGGGCCATAAAAAGGTTGGAAAGTTTCTTGATGAAACACTACGTAACTGGGGATTTAATGAAAGATTTAAGTTATGTCTTATTGATGTGCATGATACAAATGGATATCTTCCACTTAATATTAAAGAAAAGATTGATAAAACAACACTTAAATTCTACAATAGTATAGAATCTAAAAAATTAAAAAGTCCCTCAATGAATGCATTGTTTATGTATAATATGTGGAGGGCAATGGCTTATAACAATCACATACCATGTGATCATGATTTCTGGGTTGAAAATGACTTAATAAATCATGAATATCATCCAAGTATACCATGTAGTTTTATTAAAAAGATGCCATGTAAAATATTCTATAAATTAATGCTTGGATTTCTAAGTAAAAATAGTGTTAAAAAAGAAGAAGTTTAGAAGGTTCTTAATTTTCCTTCTAACATAAATTCTTTAATGTCTGTAATGTTTTCTAACCATTTATTTATGATTCTTGTTACATCTTCTTCTACATCATTAATTGAATATCCTTCTTCTGTTTGAATATGTGCTGTTGCTGTTCTTGGTTGATCTATAGGTTTTCCTATTTGACTTAATATAATCATATCTATACTTTTTACACCTTCAACATCACTTACTACTTCTCTTGTAATTTCATTGGATAATAAGTTATATATCTTTCCAACGTGATTTATTGGATTTTTACCAGATGTTGCTTCCATGGACATTGGCCTATTTGGTGTGATTAAACCATTTGCTCTGTTTCCTCTTCCTACAGAACCATCATCCCCCATTTCTGCACTTGTTCCTGTTACTGTTAAGTAGTAACCAGATTCATCTTTCTTAGTTTCATCATCAGCAGTATTTATTAATGTTTTAACTGAAAGATCTGTTTCTTTTGCTGCTAAGTCATTTACAATATTTTTAAGTTCATCTTTCATATTAAGGTATGCATCTACATCATCAACATATTTAGATACAAATGCTGCTGCAATAGTAAGGGTGATATCTTCTTTTTCACGTAAACCCATTACTTTTATATCTTCTCCTACAAATGGATATTGTTTTTTAAAGTCTTTACTATTTAGTAATTCCTCTGTTTTAAGTACAAGATTTTCTGTTTGTGAAAATGGTGCATATCCTACTCCAAATGATGTGTCATTTGAGGATGGTATTGTATTTGGTCTTTGGAAAACATCACGTAAATCTGCAGAACCTTGACCTATTTTACATTCTACTACTGTTCCATATTCAACATCAAGATTTATAATAGTATCTTGGAGGAATTTTTTTGCAGCTTCTATAGCTATTGTATCCACACCAATCTTTTTTGTTTCTCCACTTGGTAGTGTAAATTCATTTGCTGCTCTTCCTGTAAGTAGAATTTGTATAGGTTTTATTATTTGTCCTCCACCAAATTTAGGATCTGATTCACCAGCAGTTATTTGAACTTCATCAGTATTATGGTGTAAAACGTGCCCTGCTTTTTCTTTGTATGTCTGTGATAATACTCTACTTACTGCTTCTGCAATCCCATCACTTATACTGTCTGGATGACCTATACCTTTTCTTTCTACTACTTCTATCTCATTTTGTTCTATTGGTCTTTGTACTGCCTTTTCTATTTTTATATTACGCATTAGTACACCTCTATTTCAAGTTAAAATAAATTAATCATAGCTTATTAAAGTTATTTTATGCCCAGTCTAATTTTTTTATTTAAAAAAAAACTTGTTAAATATAATATATTATATTTCATTACTAAATATTTAATATTTCTTTTAAATTTCATTGACAAAGCAACAAAAATACTTTCTCAAGCCACAAACACTACAAAAATATTATGTAAAAAAATTATAAATAAATATAAACTATGTAAAAACAATAAATAAAATAATAAAAATATGTACAAACTATTAATATATAATAAAAATACTATACAAAGTATAAATATAAACTATGCATCAAATTATATAAAACGATTGAAGGGCCTAATGCTACAAAAAAAATTCAATGGACTACTCTACAAACAAAAGTATGAAAATAGATACTACTCCACAATACACACTTTTTTCATGAAAGTAGAAATAGATATAATATATCTAGATAAAAAACAACAGCTACAAGAAATAACAACACTAAAACCAAATAAAATACATATACCACAAAAAAATAATACAAGATACATAATAGAACTATTCCCAAAAACCATAAAAAAATACAAAATAAGACAAAAAACAAAATTAAAAATAATAAAAATAACATAATACATAAACAATCAAAAAAAAAGTAAAGAATAAAACATGAAATTTAATAAACCCAAAATAAACACACAAAAAACAACAATACAAGCAAAAAGTAAAATACAAACAGCAATGAACACAACCCGCAACAAACTAAATATGGGAACATTTAATCCAGATGCATTTACAATAGAACACCTAACAATAAAAGACAGACGAATACCTAAAAAATTCAACAACTACACCCTAGTCCACCTAACAGATATACATCTGGGCCAATGGATAAACAAAACAAAACTAGATGGAATAGTTCAATTAACAAACAACCAAAATCCAGATACAATACTACTAACAGGAGACTATCTATCATATCAAACAAAAAATTACCTCAAAGAACTGGAAACAAGCCTTAAAAAACTCAATCCAAAGGACAAAACAATATCAGTACTTGGAAATCATGACCACTGGATGGATGCAAAAAAAGTAAAAGAAGCTCTAAACAATGCAAATATAATAAATCTTGAAAATGATGTCTATCCACTACAAAAACAAAATAAAACACTGCAAATAGCAGGAGTAGACAGTATAACATTACATAAAGACGATATAGAAAAGGTAAAGGAAAAACTAGAAAAAAATACGCCAGCTATAATGCTAGCACATGAACCAGACTTTGCAGATACAACAAGTAAACTCCCACAATTCATACTACAACTATCAGGACATAGTCATGGAGGACAAATAACACTACCCCACATTGGAACACCAATAAGAGGTAAAAATTTCATAAAATACCCAATAGGAAAGTATCAAATAGAAAATTTAACACAATACACAAGTCGTGGTGTGGGCACAAATGCATTCTGGATACGAATAAATTGTACTCCAGAAATAACAAAAATAACACTAAAAAGTAGATGATTAAATGAAAATATTATGGGCAATAACAGGAGCAGGACACCTACTAAAAGAAAGTATAAAAACACTAGAAAAACTATCAGAAAATAACCAAATAACAATCGTAACATCAAAAGCAGCAAAGGAAGTACTAAAACTATATGGCTACACAAAAAACATAGAAGAAATAATAGAAAAAAACAAAGAAAATCAACTAATAACAGACAAACAACAACAATACAGCTACCCTTTATCAGGAAAACTAACACATAATAAATATGATATAATAATAATCAGTCCCACAACAGCAAATACAACAGCAAAAATAGTACATGCAATAGCAGACACACTAATAACAAACATAGCAGCACAATCAGGAAAAGGAGAAATACCTCTAATAGTAGTACCAGTAGACCAAAAACAAGGACATATAACAACAACAATACCACCATACATAGACAAAGAAAAATGTAAAAAATGCACCCCCTGCCCTGCCCAACGAAGTTGTCCAACAAATGCAATAATACCCCCAGAAATAAATACAATAAAATGCATAAGCTGTAAAAAATGTAAAGAAACATGTCCTTACCATGCAATAAATACAGATAAACAAATAAAGCTCTACATAAGACAAATAGATGCCCAAAATACAAAAAAATTAGAAACAATAGAGAATATAACAACACTCTACAAAGTAGAAGATATACCAAAAGAAATAAAAAGAATTTTAGGATAATTAATCATCATCCCAAAATTTCAACATCTCATTTTTAAAGAATTTATGAAGATTTTCTGCACCAACAATTTTATTATTCAACTTCCAACAACTAGGATATAAAATAAAAGGTTCCTGTTGTAGGCCACCAACACCACCATGACTACCAATTAATTCCTCAAAAGCATAAACCTCACCAGTATCCTCATCATAACTACTATTAACAAGTATATCTGGAACATGTTCAAAGGAATCAGTACGTCTTAAGTGATTAGCCACATTATCACCAAATTTATCTAAAAAGGGCCTACCTTCATATTTATCCTCATCAAGATAATAAATACTATCATCACATAAAACAATAGAACCATAAACTGCTGATTTAACCATGATAAAACCAATACCATTATGAGATGCAAGGCTAGATAAAAGTCCTGGAAAAGCATCCTCAATCTGTTCATAAGTTAATCTTACAGACCAATCAGTAAAATAAATCAATCCAAGATTACCTGATGCTAGAACAATACTTTGAGCAGTCTTATTAGATGTAATAATATCATCATATAATTTAAAATCACTACTAACTTCTTCAGTTAAAGTTCTAAGCTTATCAAAAACAGGCATATCTGAATCAATAATAGAATACCTCTTTTTTAAAGTTTTAAAGGAATTTTTCTCCTTAATATCCCTAATACAAAATTTAATTCCCTCAATAGTATCATCAATCCTATCTTTATTACCCCTATATTTTTTAAGACCAAGAGATTCATAGAAATGATCATCATTAGAATGAAGAATACTATGAACAGTAATATTACTAGGAAGATTTCTACTAACTAAATCTTCCAAAGTATAACCAAACTTCTGCTTAAATGTAGGTCCCCCTGACTGACCATGATCAGATAAAACAACCAAATGATAATTATTACCAGATTCATAAATACTTCGATTTAACTGCCTAAACTGCTTATCAAGATGATTCAAAGCATAAAAAGCATCCCAATCACGAATACCAGAGTGATGAGCAATTTCATCATAACCCATATATGTAGCATAAATCACATTATATTTACCACTGAAAATATCACCAATAAGAGAAATGGTAGTAGCCTCACGCATAACAACATTAGCTCCAGCTCTAGCAACAAAATACGATAAATTTCTACGAAGTCTTGGATAAACACTACAAACAAACTGACGAATACGAGAAAATAATTCTAAACAAACATCCCCCATAAACAACACAATAATTCTAGTAATAAAATATGGATTAGAATACAAATAATACCATGTAGTTGTAAGAAGAGATCTTTTACTTGCAAACTTACTGAATGTTAAAATATAATCACTAGCATCCCCTGAAAAGAGATTAGACCTACTGGCTCCATTAAATGAGAGCAAACCCCTACCATTAGATATATGATTTTCAATATAAGTAGAATCAGAAAAACCATTAGAAGAAACAATTCTATTATTATTTTCCTTTTCAACCCATCTGAAAGCTGGAATATCTTTATTATTACCATGTAAAATACCAGCCTGAGAAGCACCAGTTTGACTAGAAAGATCAGTCTCCCAAGAAGTAAGAATATGAGAACCCTCATCAATCCAACTTTTTAAAGTAGGCATATCCCCCTTTTCAATAGCTTCAACAAGAATATCTTTTGCTAAACCATCAATTTCAAGGAAGATAAAACCATCCTTATCACGAATACCCCTAGAATTTTGTAATTCCTTCTTTAAAATACTACTATAATAGAGTGAATCCTCATGAATATCTAAAACAATCGATACAAAAGAATTAATAATAGCAATAAGAAGTGGAATTGTAAATAAAGACATACCCCCAATGGAAACACCTGGAATAAACATGTCTAAAATCCATAAAATAAATCCATCAAAAATAAAGGTACCAAAACCAAAAGTAACAACTAAAAATCGTAGCGAAATATATGATAAAATCGGCCATAACAATCCATTAAAAAAAGATAACAATAAAACAATAATAAATGCTACAACAAATGATGGAACAGTTATACCACCAAAAATAGAAACAAAAACTAAAAAAAGAACAACATCCACAAATAATAATAAAACATATTTCATTACTCTTGAACTAAAACCAATAACATCCACAAACACTCCCCCCAGAACAATAAAATAAAAAAAGAAATATTCCATAAAGGGAATATTTTCCAAAAAATCAACTAAAATTCAATATAATCATAACCTTCACAACCTTCATCAAATGCATAATGAACAGTTGTGTAGTCTTGCATAAACTCAGTTACATCTTCTTTAACATCTTTTTTATCCATAACAACTTGTTTAATGAATTCTGCAACTTGATCCATTTCATCTTCTTTAAATCCACGATGTGTTAATTCTTGAGTACCCATTCTAATACCAGATGGATTATCACTATCATTTACATCATCCCATGGAAGTAAATTTTTATTTAATATAATGTTATTATATTGTAAAGTTTTAGCCATTTTAGATACATCACCAAGTTTAGCTACATCCATAGCAACTTGATGTGATTCAGTAAATCCTTGATCTTCACATAAAACATTGAATCCTCTTTCATATAAAGCTTGAGCTAAAGCTTTAGCATTACTAATAGTTTGATTAGCATAATCCTTACCAAACTCTAACATTTCAGCAGTAGCAACACCTAAAGCAGCCATATGATGAAGATGATGATTACTTACAACACCAGGGAAAACACAGTTATCAACTTTTCTACCAATTTCTTCCTTACAAAGAATAATACCACCCTGAGGTCCAGGGAAAGTCTTATGTGTACTACCAGTAACTATGTCAGCACCCTCTTTAACAGGATCCTGGAATCTTTTACCAGCAATTAAACCTAAAACATGAGCAGCATCATAGATGATTTTAGCACCAACTTCTTTAGCAACATCTGCTACTTCACTAACAGGTTGAGGGAATAAAAATAAACTACCACCAAGAACAATAGCTTTAGGTTCTTTTTCCCTAATTTTTGATAAAGTTTTATCAATATCAACATTCATTATAGAATCATCCATTGGAACAGATGAAATTTTTAAACCACGAATACCTGCAGCACTAACACTAGCATGACTAATATGTCCACCCTCAGGAACATTAATAGACATTAATAAATCCCCAGGTTTTGTTAAAGCAAAGAAACTTGCAAGGTTAGCAACAACACCAGAAGTAGGTTGAACATTTACATGTTCAGCATCGTATAACTTTTTAGATAAAGCTATAGTTTCTTCTTCAATAGCATCAATATAATCACAACCCTCATATAAACGTTCACCAGGTAAACCTTCAGCATATCTGTGGGATAAATCAGAAGCAACAGCTTCTCTAACAGCTCTACTAGTAATATTTTCACTAGCAATTAAGTTTAAACTATTTTTCATCCAATTATGATGATCTTTTGTTAAATTTTTAATTCTTTCTGCTTGTTCCAAATTAGACATTAATTTTTTTCCTCCAAAAAAGACTCAATGCATATTTTTTTCTAAATAAATATAAATGTGACATGTTGGATAAAAAAATAAAAAAAATTTTCCAACTATAATAATATACTATATAATTAATAATATAACTAATTTTTCATAGAAACATGAAAAAGAAGGAGAATGTGCGAAAATCATAGTTTGTCGTGATCAATAATTATTATTTTTTGACTAGAACATTTTTTTTATTACTTTTTTTTGTTTTTTAACTTAGATCTATTACTTCTTTTAGTTGTTCTAGTATTTCAACACAATCCACCAGTTTCTCAATAAAAAAACAAACATAATTTTATGGAATTAATTTTCTAATATATATAGGTAATAAAAAAGTTTGATCAATAGTATCTTCATGTAAAATCATGAAAAACAAATCCATAAAATATATTTTACTATATAATAT
>NZ_MAIF01000004.1:0-10280 GCF_001729395.1 Methanosphaera sp. A6
TTGTTAAAAATAGTTTTTTATAACATAAACAACACAATAAACGAAAAAAACTATTAAAACAACCTTATAACAACTAATTTAACAATAACCCCTCAAAAAACATGTACTTTTTCCTAAACAAAACAGGAATTATTCAATTTTTGACAGACGGCGTATAATAAAATATTAATAGTACTTAAGATAAATAAAAGAATAATTAAATAATTGAAAATAGGAGGAAAAAATTTATGAAGAATATATATTTAGCAGCAATTCTTTCATTATTTATACCAGGTTTAGGTGTAGCTTATCTTGGATTATATAAAAGATTTCTTGTTTCATTTGTAATATATTGTGTTCTTTCCATTATTGTATCAACCATTCTAGGATTTTCAATAAGTTATTACATAATAACAATTATTATAGCATTATTCTTTGCATACGATGCATATACATGTACTGAAGCAATAAATAATAATACACAAATACCATTGTTATTTACAAAATTAGACATACAATAAATTCAAGAGAATATATTATATATAACTATGTAATGTATTCATTATATTACTTTTTTTTATAAAAACTATTTTTTTTAAAGATTTGACTATAATATAACTTTTAATTAAAAAAAAGGGTTATAGAGAATTATTTTTATTTTGCATCTCTATACATATGTGCAAATTTAGGATCATATAATTTAGATTGTTCTCCACTTTGTTGATCTAAAACATCACCAACAACAATCATAGCTGTTTTTGTAAATCCAGCATCATGCACCTTCTTAGCAATATTTGATAAATCTCCCCTTACAATCTCTTGATCTGGCCATGTTGCTTTTTTAACTACTGCTACTGGAGTATGTACATCATATTCTTTTAATAATTCTTCAACAACTTCTTCTATCATATGTATTCCAAGGAATATACACATTGTTGCATTGTGTTTTGCAAGTTTACATAATGCTTCTTCTGAAGGTTTTGGTGTTCTTCCTTCAGGTCTTGTTATGATTATTGTTTGAGATACTTCAGGTAGTGTTAGTTGTGATTCAAGTGCAGCTGCTGTTCCAAATAAACTACTTACACCAGGAATTATAGTATAACCAATATCTAATGCTTTTAATTGATTTATTTGTTCTGCTATTGCCCCATATATTGAAGGGTCTCCTGTATGAACTCTTGCTGTTATTTTATTTTCTGAATGTGCTTTTTTAATAACATCAATAATTTCATCTAAATCCATTTCTGCACTATCATATATTTTTGCATCATCTTTTGCTATGTTAAGTACTGCTGGATTAACTAATGAACCTGCATATATTATTACATCAGAATTTTTAATTGCTTCTGCTCCTTTAACTGTTATAAGATCAGGATCTCCCGGACCTGCTCCTATAAATATTACTTTTCCTTTATAATCTTCAAAATTCATATTTTACAACGTCCTCTAAAATAATTTTTTTTTAAGATATAGTATTTATTTTTAAATTCATTTATAATATAATTTAGTTTAATTGTAATTTATTTATCCTAAATTATTTTTTAAATCTATTTACTGTATCTGAAAATAGTCCAAAGAATAATAAAAATAAACCCATTACCACTATGAAATAGCCAATTGCTGAAATATAAATATTATTAGTAAATAAAGATGCTTTTACTGTTAAAATAATTAGTATTCCTAAAAATAAAACAATAGATCCACTAATTCCATAGAAATATAATGGTCTGTTAAAACGCATAAGTTCAAGTATTCTCATTAACACACTAAAGCCCTGAACTATTGGATTGTCTGTTGTAGTATTTACATCATATCTTACTGTTATCTCAACTTCAACTATACGTAATTTATTAACTGATGCTTCTATTAACATGTCACTTTCAATTCCAAACCCATTAGGATCAAAATTAAAGTATTCTATAGATTTTGATGAAAATGCTCTAAATCCACTTTGTGTATCTGTTAGCTTCACACCAGATGCAAGATATGTTGCATTATCAAGAACTGTTTGACCAACACGCCTATATGTGGGTGTGGTTGTGTCTTTTCCTGCAATATACCTACTACCATTTACTATATCAGCCCTATCCTCCATGATAGGTTTTATTACATCAGGTATTTCTGATGGATTATGTTGACCATCTGCATCTATTGTAACTATTATATCATAGTCTTGTGCATATTTAAAACCAGTTTTTAAAGCAGCACCTTTACCTTTATTTGTAGTATGAGATAATACTGTAGCTCCAGCTAATCTAGATACTTCTGAGGTTCTATCTGAACTTCCATCATCAATAACAATAACTTCATCTGCATATTGTAATGATAATAAAACCATACTTGCTATAGATACTTCTTCATTATATGCGGGTAATAAGACTGCTACTTTACTCATTAAGTGTACAACTCCAATAAAAAAATAACAAATTAAATATTTTGAATTTGTTGATATTAATAGTATATCTATATTTTTAGAATATTATATTTTAAGGATATTAATGAAAAATAATAATAGTACTAATTATTGTGTGATTTTTTATTTATTATTTATGAAATCATATAAACTATAAAAAATATATTAATATTAAAAGAATATTAAAACTTTTTAAATAAGAGATGTAACTATGAAATGGCAAGATAAAAATGTATTAATTACGGGAATAAGTGGATTTGTTGGTGCATATTTAGCAGAAAGACTTATAAAAGAAGGAAGTAATGTTTATGGATTAGTTAGAAGAAGAACTGATGGATCCATTCCTACTAATATTAAAAACCATGGAATTGAAAATGATTTTACCCAGATAACTGGTGATTTAACAGATATTAGTTCTGTTGCCAATGCTATTGATAAATCAGAACCAGATTATATCTTTCATTTAGCAGCACAATCCTTTGTACCACAATCATTTGATAATCCTACAGACACTGAACAAAATAATTCACAAGGAACTAATAATTTACTTGAAGCAATGCGAATAAAAGATTGTGATGCACGTATGGTATTTGCTGGTTCAAGTGAAGAATATGGTCTTGTAATCTCCTCAAAAGATCAATATAATGCTGCACTTAAACAATATGGTTCCATATTTCCAGATATTAAAGAAGGAATTACACATGAATTACCAATATCTGAAACAAATCCTCTACGTCCAATGAGTCCTTATGCTGTTTCAAAAGTTTATGGTGATTTCTTAACAAGAAATTATTATCATTCATATGGATTAGATACTGTTGTATCAAGAGCATTTAATCATGAAGGTGCTGGTCGTGGAAAAATGTTTGTAACAAGTGTAGTTACAAATCAAGTAATACAACTAAAATTAGGCCTAACTGATAAAATAACAATAGGAAATGTTAATGCATTTAGAGACTGGACACATATTGAAGATATTATAAATGGATACCTTCTTCTTGCAAAAAAAGGTAATAGTGGGGATGTATACAATCAAGGTTCCATGAGAACAAATTCAATACTAAGTTATATTCTACTAAGTATTGAACAAATCGGTCAAAAAATAGAATCCATAAGTACATTAAATGGAGATAAAGTTATAACTAATCCAACAGAACTTAACTCTGACAAGTATTATGGAGTTTCATTTGATAAAACAAAAGTAGATTCAATGATACTAGATGATGAAATTGAATATACAATAGAAGATAAGGGAATAAATGTAAAAACTGATACAGATAATATTAAAATTGAATTCAATCCTGCAAGATTTAGACCAGCAGAAGTACCTATATTATTCTCAAATACAGCTAAAATACAAAAGTTAGGTGCTAAAACTGAACATTCAGTATCTGATATTATAAAAGATCAATTAAACTACTTTATAAAAGAAGAAAATAGATAAAATATTTTCTTTCATACACACTTTTTTTGGGAGAGATATATATGAACATATGTATAGTTACTGAATATTTTCCACATAGTGAAAATCTTGAAATAAAAGGAGGAGTTGAAGTCTGTGCATTTAATGAAGCACAACAATTATCAAAATATAATAACATAACAGTACTAACATCAAATGATGAAAACAATACTGATGATTTTTATATAGATAATATTCATGTAATTTGTTGTGGAAATAAAAGAAACTATACACAAAAGGGTTCATTTACTAAAAGATTACTTTTTATGAAGGATGCATATGCTGTTGGATGTAATCTTAAAGACATGGATTTAATTATTGGATATAACTTTATAACATATCCTGTTGCATGGAAAATATCACAAAAACTAGATATACCTATAGTTGCAAGGTATCATGATGTTTGGATTGGAAGATGGATTGATACTATGGGTGTAAGTGGTATTTTTGGAGAAGCTCTTGAGAGATATTTCCTAAAACAAGATATTGATTTAATATTACCAGTTAGTGATTATACAAAAAATAATCTATTACCTTATTTTCCAGGGGAAAGAATTAAAACAGTTCATAATATTGTAGATTTCCCCTCTGTAACATCAAAACCATATACTAATCCAACAATAGCATGTGTTGCTAGACTTGTTGAATATAAACGTGTTGAAGACTTAATTAGAGCAATTTCCATAATAAAAGACAGTATTCCTAAAATACAATGTAAGATTATTGGTACAGGACCACTTGAGAGTCAATTAAAACAATTAAGCAAGGAATTAGATTTAGATGATAATATTGAATTTTTGGGTTTTGTTGAAAAACATGAGGATGTTATGAAGGTTGTTAATTCCTCTAAAATATTCTGTCTTCCTAGTGTTGTTGAAGGATTTGGTATTGTTATTATTGAAGCTTTATCTCTTAAAACACCATTTGTTGCCGCTGAGATTCCACCTGTTGTTGAAGCAAGTGGCAGGAAAGGTGGTCTATTTTATGAGCCTAAAAATTATAAACAGTTGGCTAAGTCATTACTTAAATTATTAACTGATGATAAATTATATTCTCAATTACAAAAAGAAGGTTACATACAATCTAAAAATTATACAAAAGAAGCAATTGGTAGTAGATTAAATGATATTTTTAACAACATTGAAGAGAAAAAAAAGTAATCTCTTCTTTTTGTGTTTTTATTTATATAATCCCCTTAATAAATCTATTTCTTCTTTATAACCTTCAACATCATTTGGTGTTTCTAAATAGAATGGTAA
Source organism: Methanosphaera sp. A6 (assembly GCF_001729395.1). Taxonomy (NCBI): domain Archaea; kingdom Methanobacteriati; phylum Methanobacteriota; class Methanobacteria; order Methanobacteriales; family Methanobacteriaceae; genus Methanosphaera; species Methanosphaera sp. A6. The sequence goes on from NZ_MAIF01000004.1 coordinate 5,114, forward strand.
ATCACGTAATTTTTTATGATTAATAATTTCTGTTATTGCATCTATTCCTATCTTACCCATACCTATTTTTTCATGCCTATCCTTATGACTATTTAAACCATATTTACTATCGTTTAAATGAATAGCTTTAAGTCTATCAAGTCCAATTATTGAATCAAATTCATCAATAACACCATCAAGGTCGTTTACTATATCATATCCACCATCATATATATGGCAAGTATCTATACAAACACCAACTTTCTCATCCATATCTATTTTTTCAATAATTGATTCTAATTCTTCAAAAGTTCTCCCAATTTCAGTTCCTTTACCTGCCATAGTCTCAAGAAGGATAGTTGTTTTCATATCTTCCCTTATTAACTTATTTAATGAATCACTAATTAATTCAATTCCCTTTTCAACTCCTTGTTGAACATGACTTCCTGGATGAAAATTATACATATTATTAGGTAGATTATCAAGTCGTTTTAAATCATCCTCAAATATTTCATATGCATTATTTCTTGTCTTCTCAGATTTAGAAGCTAAATTTATTATATAAGGTGCATGAGCCAAAATCACATCCATAGTAGTATTATCCATTAACTCTTGAAGACCATCCACATCTGCTTGATTTAAAGGTTTTGCTTTTCCACCACGTGGACTTCTTGGGAAAAATTGTGCAGTGTTAGCATCTATACTTAATGCTTCAAGACCTAAATTTTCAAATCCTTTACTAATTGATAAATGAGCTCCTATTGTAAACATAATTTCTTATTCTCCATATTATAATATTATTCTCTATAATGTATTCTATTAAAATATTAATAGTATCAACTATATATTTTTATACAATAATAAATGAAGGGATTTTATGGAAACCAATAGAATATTAGTTACTGGTGGTTCAGGCTTTATTGGAACAAATTTAGTAAATGAACTAAGAAGTAGAGGACATGAAGTAATAGCAGCAGATTTATTAAATACTGATCGTGAAGATTATGTACGTACAGATGTTAGAAATTATAGACAAATTGAACGTACACTTGAAGATGAAGGTCCATTTGATTATGTATATCATCTAGCTGCAGAATATGGACGATGGAATGGAGAAGCATACTATGAAAATCTATGGCAAACAAATGTTATAGGTACTAAAAATATGATAAGATTACAAGAAAAGAATAAGTTTCGTATGATTTTCTTTTCATCAGCAGAAGTATATGGAGATTATACTGGAAAAATGTCTGAAGATGTAATGGAAAACAATCCCATTAAAGATACCTATCAAATGAATGACTATGCAATAAGTAAATGGGATGGAGAATTAATGTGTATGAACTCAGCAAAAATGTTTGGTACAGAAACTGTAAGAGTTCGTCCAGTAAATTGTTATGGTCCTGGAGAAAAATATACACCATACAGAGGATTTATACCAAAATTCACATATCTTGCATTACATGATAAACCATACACTGTATATGAAGGACATAAAAGAATCATTGATTATGTTGGAGATACAGCACGTACCTTTGCAAATATTGTGGATAATTTTATTCCTGGAGAAGCATATAATATTGGTGGAAATCAAGAATGGGAAATGGATATTAAAGATTATTCTGACTTAGTATTAGAAGCTACTGGACGTGATGATAGTCTAGTAACATATAAAGAAGCAGAACCATTCACTACAAAGATAAAAACCATTGATTTTTCAAAATCCATAAGAGATCTTAAACATGATCCTAAAATCAAACCAAAAGAAGGAATTAAAAAAACAGCTGAATGGATGAAATGGTATTATAGACTTGAATAAATACAAATTATATGAATTATTTCATATATTATACTTTTTTTAAAAAAAAGAATAAATACAATTAAGTATTATATTAAATAGCATTATATTTATTTTAAAAATTCATTATTAAAAAAAATTTATAAGAATATTATAATAAATACTTAAATTCATAGTATATTCTAATATTTTTCTTATTTGTTATTTACACTAAAAAAATTAAATTCTCATGCATTTTCAAACATATATTCATAAGACTTTAATAATTGTGGTCTGAACTATTGTTTTGTCTATATAGGGGCCTGTATATGTGTAAATAGAATAGAACTAATGCCATCAATATACTCATACTTATTTTTATAATACTTTTACCTACACTTTCCATAAATTTATATAACATTATATCCACCTTTTTTTATGATTAAGATTAACTAATGGTTATAATCAGTTATTAATCAAGGATTTTATAAGTGATTTCAAGATACTTGATTAATCTGGAACTATAAGAAATATACCCATATCCCTTCAGGTATAACAGTTTTATAAAAAAAATAAAATAAAATATAACAATAAAAATTAAAATGAAATATATCTATTTTATTTTAATAATCCTATATTATTTTCCCTATTTAGAATTTATTAAAAAACATCATTTTTAATAAATTAAGTAATCCATAGTAATAATCTACTTTATATTAATTATTTAAATTCATAACAACTATACCTATACCCCTAAGGGTATAATAATTATTATAACAAAAATAATATATAAAGATATTCCAATCACAATAAAAACAAAACAAAAATAATGAATAAAAAATAAAATAAGATTAAATTCTAGAATAATAATCTATAATCTTAGACAAATCTTCAATAGCTTCAGAACTATCACCTTTATCAATAGCATCCTTTACACAATGATTCATATGTCCTTCTAGAATAATACTACCTACTTTATTCAGTGCAGATTTAGCAGCATTCACCTGCATTAAAACATCTTCACATGGAACATCCTTTTCAATCATACGATCTATGGCAGCAACCTGCCCTTCAATCTTTCTAAGACGTCTGTGAAGATTATCTAAATCCATACATTGTTTCATAAAAATACAACCTACTATAATATATCTTCCCTATCAATTTCTTCAATAGCAGACATTTTTCCAATAATTACCTTATCAGCAAGACCTGCAAAAATACCATTTTCTAAAACACCAGGGATAATATTTAATTCCTTTTCTAATTTATGAGGATTTCTGATTTTATCAAATTTAGTATCTAAAATAAAATTACCATTATCAGTTATAACAGGCCCATCTTTTTGAATACCCATTCTTAACTCTGGTTTTCCACCTAAATCAACAAGAGTATCTTTAACAACACGTAATGCTTCTGGAATAATTTCAAGAGGAACTGGGAATTTACCTAATTCTTCAACAACTTTACTTTCATCTACAATAACAACAAATTTTTTTGCAGAACTATCAACTAATTTTTCTAGTGTGTGTGCTGCTCCTCCTCCTTTAATTAAATCAAGTGTAGGATTTACTTCATCAGCACCATCAACAGCTATATCAATATCATATTCATCTAGAGTTGTTGTGTTAATTCCAGCTTCTCTAGCTTTTATTAAAGACTGATAGGATGTTGGTATTCCAAGAATATTCAATTCTTCATTTTTAATTCTCTCACCAAGATATCTTATAAAGTAGTGTGTGGTAGAACCAGTGCCTAAACCTACTATTTGACCATCCTTTATTAAATCAGCTGCTTTTTTTCCAACATTATCTTTTAATATATCCATATTTACCATTTAAATACACCTTTAATGACTTAAAATTACTTCTGTTAAATTTCTTCCATTTTTACAAACAAGTTCTGGACCAATTTCTTCAATTTGACACTTATCATCATTATACAATCCCTCAGGATAACATATATCATGATTTTCACATTCACATACACAGGTAGGATTTCTAAATATTATTGTAGAACCTTTATAAGCCTTTTTAGTTTCGACAGCAGTTCTAATAGTAGCAGGTTCAACTTCAACAGTTTGTACTCTACCATTTTTATGTAGTGGACATTTATGTGTAACTTTCTTAACATTAGTTATTATATATTTACGTCCCTTTTCAAGATTTAAACATGTTCTATTAAATCTACATGACTCACATTTACTTGAACCACCATAGAATATAAATACCAACCCTTTTTTTGCTAAACTTGTACCTATTAATGTAATCATAAATTATCCTCCATAATAAAATTATTCTATAACATGAGTTTTTAATGCTATATTTTCAGCAGCTTCTCTTGTTAAGCCACGATCACCTAAAATAGTATAACGTTCCTTGCGAATATTATGGGCTTGAATTAATGCTTCTATTATATATTCTTCATCAATACCCAATTCTTTAGCTGTTGTTGGTGCATTAACTTTTTCTAAAACAGATTTTATATTTTGCCAATCTCCACCTTGTAAATACATCATCATTATAGTACCAACACCACATTGTTCTCCATGTAATGCAGGTTTAGGTGCTATCATATCTAGTGCATGACTAAATTTATGTTCAGATCCACTTGCAGGTCTACTATTTCCAGCTATACTTATTGCCATACCACTACTTATTAAACCTTTAACAACAACACTTGCACTATTTTCATTGTTTGGATGAATATTATCTGCTTCATCAATCAATAATTTTGCAGTCATAACAGACAATGCTGCTGCTGAATCACTAAATGGTTCATTTATTAATTTATAAGCTAGTTTCCAATCTTCAACTGCTGTTAGATTAGATATAATATCACTAAATCCAGCTGCTGTAAAACGATATGGGGCTTGTGAAATAATAGTTGTATCTGCAATTAATGCAAATGGAGCATTAGCTTTTAATGATACAGTTCCTTTATCATTTTTTATTGATGCACGTGGAGATGCCATTCCATCATGTGCTGCTGTTGTAGGAACACTTATTAATGGAATATGATTTATTGTTGATGCCATTTTTGCCACATCAATTACTTTTCCTCCACCTACACCAAGTATTGCAGATGAATCTTTTGAATCTTTAACAACTTCTTCAACAGATTCTTCAGTAGCCAAATTAACTGTTATTTCTGAAATTTCATAATTTGATTCTTTTAAGATCTCAATAACATGATTTCCAGCAATTTTTTTTGTTGTAGGTCCTGTTAATATAGTTACATCCTTTTTTGGTAGTAAATTATCACATACATCACCAATTTCTTCTATGATTCCAGAACCAGAATGTATTTCACGTGGTAACTGTACATTTCTAAAATCCATTTTCTATTTCAGCCTACCTATAATTTTATTTTAATTAAAATAATTAAAAATATTATTAATTATATTCACGGTAA
>NZ_MAIF01000005.1:0-2784 GCF_001729395.1 Methanosphaera sp. A6
ATCTACTTTATATTAATTATATAAATATATTATTTTCTATTTAACATGATATATTAACTTTAGAAATATTACTAAAAGAAGTCAACACATTTAACTAAATATAACTTTAACTATATGAAAAAAGAATTATTCTTGATATGAAAATAAGTTTAATAGAAACTTCATATCATACTAGGATATTCTATATATTATTCATAGATAAAACTCTTTTTTTAAAAAAAAATCATACTATTTAAATAGTTTAATAAATATAAATTAATTCATATAAATTTATTTAGAATAAAATTTATTATAAAAAAAATAATGGAAGTTATAATATGACAAAGAAAAATATTCTACATATTTTTCTAATATCATTACTCATACTACTTAGCTTGTCTATTGTCAATGCAACAGAAACAAACACTCAAACTAAAAACATGGAAACACATACTATTACAACACAAGAGAGTCCCATTCAACAAAGTACAGATGATATACAATCACAACAGATAAATAACCCTAAGATAAAAAAAACCATTGAAACAACATCTAATCAACTAACAGAAACTTCAAAAAATAATCATTCCACAAAAAATCTTAAAAGCAAAAACAGTTATATAATAAACAATACAAACTACGATGACTACTTTGATGAAGATGGATTTGTACTAGATAATACATTATCCCATTCAACAGTAACATTAACTGGAGAATTCAAAAATAAGACATTCTACATAGACACAGTACCATTCAATATAACAGGAAAAAATGCTCTACTACATGATTCAACAATTAATATACAACTACCATCAATAAAAATCAGTAACATAACATTTAACAACACAAATAAAAACAGTGCAATAGTTATAGAAAAAGAAAATACAATAATAGAAAATTGTAACATAACATACAATACAACAAACGATGTTAAAGCAATATACATAACAGGTAACAATTCAACTATAATAAATAACAATATACATGTTGGAGGACCATCAGATGAAATTGACTGGTACTCTGATCCAGATCTTGCAAGAACACTATCCATAGCAATAACATCAAACAACAATAAAGTACTCTACAATAACATAACAACATATTCTACAATATCAAAAATACCTTATGGAGCAATAGAATCAATAACAATACAAGGAGCCATACATGGAGATAAGGCAGAAAATAACACTGTTGAATATAACAATATAATAACAACAGGACATGATTATGTATATGGAATTAATTTAGGTCAGAATATTAACAATAATAAAATAAATTACAACAACATTACAAGTCATGGATTAGCATTTGCTGATAGTATTCAAATATTTTCTGCAGCAAGTAACATTCAAATTACATACAACAACATAAGTAGTATTTCACAAAATATATCTGATGGAATTGCAATTTCAAAGGATAATATGGTGGGTGAAACTAGAAATAATACCATACTATTTAATAGAATAGAAGTAGATGGAAATTATTCAACAGCAATGGATATTGGAAATATTAAAGATTCACAAATAAATCATAATAAAATAAGTATAACAGGACAAAATATCAATGGAATTATAATAATAAATGGAAAAAACAACACAATACATAAAAATAACATAAAATTAAATTCACTAAAAAATGAGGATGTGGGAATACTACTTAAAGAGTCCACAGATAATCAAATAACAACAAATATTATACTAACAAATACAACACATACTATAACACTCCTTGGATCAAATAATAACACAATAGTAAACAATACATTAATATCTAAAAGAAAAGCTGGAGATATTTCTATAAACACGACAAATACCATAAATACATTAGATAATAATAACCACTTTAAAACAAGAATTTTACTTAATAATATAACAACATATAGAGATATGAAAGTAAATCTTACATGTCAAGTACTAGATGAAACTAATAAAACAGTACATGGAGGAAAAGTTGTACTTAAAATAAATGGTAAAACTCTAAAAGATGATAATGGTAATATAATATACTTAAGAGTAGAAAATGGAGTAGCACAATTATCTAACTACACAATACCAGAAAATTGGAGAAAATCAGAATATACATTAACAGCAGTATATGGTGGATATCAACATTATCTATCAAATACAAATAATTCAACAATAACATTACTTAAAGAGAATGTAACACTAACATACACATCTCAAACTACATTCAAATCAAATGAAACAATAAAATTATCAGTAAATGTAACACATGACAATAAAACTGTAAATACAGGACATGTTATATTTAAAATAAATAAAAAAACATTGAAAGATCCATCTGGAAACATAATATATGCAACAGTAGAAAATGGAATAGCTACTATAACATACACTCTACCACCTATGAGTTCAAAGATATATAATCTAACAGTAGTATATGGTGATAGTATATATGAAAGATGTGAATTAAATAGTAAGATTACTATAGTAAATTAAAAAAAAAAATATTTTTGTATTTTTAAGGTTGATTTAAATTTTTTTTAGAATTTTAAAATTTGAGTTTTACCGCTAGTTCAACATCAGATGCTTTCACTGTTTTTCTACCAGAATGCTTTGCAATAGCTACAGCTTCGTCAGCTATAATTTCCCCTAATTCTGTTAATTGTTGGGATAATTCTACTTTTGCATCTTTTGTTGCTCTAGGTGCACCTGCATTTGATAGAATTCTACCAATTGGTGCAATAGGTAAAGTCTCCATAATATCACTCCTATACAAAAATATATTTTTATAGTATTTATATGTATTGTTTTTAGTTGTATATAATTATTAAGTTTTCAATAC
>NZ_MAIF01000006.1:0-5979 GCF_001729395.1 Methanosphaera sp. A6
AGATAAATCTATGGGGGCTGAGTTTAGATAAAAATGAAAAAATATAATATAAACTTATTAATGAAAATATACTTCATTTTAAAAGAACGTATTTTAAGTTAATATTATACTTCATTTTTTAATTAATTGTATTTATTCTACTGCTTGGAACATATCTTTTCCAGCACCACATAGTGGACATGTCCAGTCATCAGGTAAATCTTCAAGTGTCATACCTGGTTCTATTCCATGTGCTAAATCTCCTTTTTCTGAGTCAAATGTCCATCCACATAACATACATTTATATTCTACCATATTTTTTTCCTCCTTATTATTAACATATGATACTTTTCCTTTTTTTCTTTATATACTTAATAGATAATATTAAATTGTATAAGTGTTCTTTATTTGATTAACAATGTTTTTATTTCGCATGGTTTTTCATATAACTATTAAATAATTTATTTTAAAAATATTAAATCTTTTAAAACTATTTTTATTTGAAATAAGATATAGTTACAATGTATTTATGTTTGGTAATTTATTTAAGGAGATGTTTTTTTTTTGATGTTTTTAAAAAAATTAAAGATATAAAAAAAAGAGTTTTATTCAACAGGTCTAAACATTGTTTTATCAGATCCACAATAAGGACATGTCCAATCATCTGGTAAATCTTCAAAAGCAGTACCTGGTGGTATATTCTGGGTTTTATCTCCATTTTCTGGATTATATACCCAACCGCATAATAAGCATTTATATTGTTTCATTTATTTTCCCCCATGTTTTTACTTATCTTTCTATGTTGTTACTTATATACTTATCATAGGGATTTGAAAAAACTAATATATATTTTTAAAAAAAGTTAAAAAGTGGTAGAACAATCTATTTAAGTTCTACAAATACGTTATATGATAATTCTTTATCTAATTGTATTTCTTTATCAAATACTAATACTTTAACTGGACCATTTAATGGAGTTGAATTTATGAGTGTTATTTCTGTTTCTAATGTAATTCCAAGGTCGAGTAATTTTTTAATTTTATTGTTATCTCCACGTATAAATTTAACAACACCTGTTGTATTAGGTGTCATGTTTCCAAGTGATTTTAGATTTTCAATTCTTCGTGGAATTTCATCAATGCTATGAATTTTAGAGCATTCATAACATGTTTGGATATTTAAATCACAAGCTGGAATGATATTATGATCATCTGGGCATTGATCTGGATAACCTAGAAGTTGACATATTTTTCTTTCAGCTTCATCAGATAATGTGTGTTCCATTGCACATGCTTGTTCATGTAAATCTTCCATATCTAAGCCTAATGTTTTATAGAGAAAAGTTTCAATAAGTCTATGTTTTCTAACAATACTTATTGCAACTTTAAAACCTTTGTCTGTTAATTGAACTCCTTTGTATTGATAGTAATTAACATAACCCTCTTCTTCTAGTTTTTTAAGCATTTGGGTTACACTACCTGGTGCAATATTAAGATCTTTAGATATTTCTGTTGTTTTAGCCATGTTGTCCTTTAGACTTTTTTTGTAGATTGTTTCTAAATATTCTTCTACATTCTCACTTATTTCTTTGCCATGCATTTTAAACACTTTTCCACTTATTAAATGACTAATATATTATAATATTATGTTTAGATTTAATTACTTATAACTATTTTTTTTAAATCTTTAATAATTTATAAAAACTCTTTTTTTAATTCATTTCTTAGTAATTTCCATCCATTTACGCGAGGTAATTCTTTGACACTGAATATTTTTCGTGGAATTTTATATCTTGCAAGATTTTTCTGTGCAAATTCAATTAATCCTTTTTCATCTTCTTTATCCTTCCAGATAACAGCAGCTACTGGAATTTCACCTCTATGTTCATGTGGAAGACTAAATACTGCAATTTCATCAAGGGCATCATATTTAATTAGCACTTCTTCTACTTCTGTAGGATATATTTTCCATCCAGACATAATTATCATGTCTTTCTTACGATCTGTTATGAATAATCTCTTATCATCGTCAAGATATCCAATATCTCCTGTTAAAAACCATCCATTATCAAGGAACACTTTTTCATTAGCTTCAGGTTTATTCCAGTATCCTTTAGCTATTGATGGTCCACGTAGTGCAATTTCACCAGGACAATTTAAGTCCATTTCAATTTTAGGATTTTCAGTATCCACTATTTTAACTTCACTAAAACATACAGGATGACCTACACTTTCAAATCTATCTGCAGAAGCATAATCTTCTGGACGTATAACTGTACCTGTTCCTATTACAATAGTTTCAGATGCACCATATGCATTAAGTACTGCAATTCCATATTTTTTATAGAATTTCTTCCATATTTCTTTATGTAATGGTCCACCACCGGATATTATACTTTTTACTGTGTATAATTTATTTTGAACTTTATCTGGATTTGATACTATTGAATGAATAACTGGAGGCATACCTGTTGCATGTGTCACTTGATTTTCAAAGATTATATCTAGATATTCATCAAATGTATAATTATTTTTAGTTATACATAATGCTGCTGTTCTAAGGGTAGATATTGCCCATGAAATTCCCACATGTGCCATTGGATAAATACAAAACATCACACTATTATGATTCATCTTAAGTACATCACATTCATTTTGTATTGCACTAAACCAATTTCCATGTGTTAACATTGCACCCTTTGGTTTTCCTGTTGTTCCACTGGTGTATTGTAGTTGACATAAATCATTCCATGAAGTGTTACAAGCCTCAAGAATTGGGGCATTAGTGTATTTATCCATATTTGGGATTATGTATGAGTCAATGGAAAAATCATCTGCATTTTTGTCTGTTATTATTAATTTAGCATCTGAATCTTCAATGAAGTATTGAATTTCAGGGGAGGTGTAGATTCTATTTGTTGGTACTGCCACAGCACCTATACGCCATAGTGCTAGGAATGAGAAGAGATATTCTGGTCCATTGGGCAGGTATATGAGTACACGATCTCCTTTTGTAATTCCAAGATCTATTAATTTACGTCCTATTTCAGAAATAATACCTAGTATGTCTCTGGAGTTATATCTTTTTTCTCTGTCAATAGAATAGTAAACAGGTTTATCTAATCTACATGCATTAGCATCTAAAAATGTTGTTATATTTATCATAAAATTATACAGTCCTCTTTTTATTAAACTATTATTATATTTCTAATTAATTTATATTAAGTTATTATACAAATATATTATAATATAAAAAAAATAATAGAAAAATTCAACTATTTATAAAAACTAATAAAAATTGATATTCATGAATGTAACATCTCGTGTCATAAAGAATTCAAGTTTACTGTTATTTGCAAGTGTTATAAATAATGTGATGACATTTATATTAACACTTTTCACAGCAAGGTATCTTGGAACATATAATTTTGGTTTAATTTCATCAGCTACTTCTTTGGTTGGTGTATTTGGTATATTCTGTGATTTAGGTTTTGCCACATATGCTATTAGGGAAGTATCACGAAATAAGGATTTAACAGGAGTTTATTTTGGTACTGTATTTTTACTTAGAGTTATATCATCCATATTGACTTGTATTGTTTATGTTATTTTCATATTCTTTAGTAATTTTAGTACAGATGGAACTAATGTAATGATAATATTTGGAATATATATGTTGTTTAATTCATTTGTTCTTTGTTATTATTCATTGTTCCAAAGTAATGAGAAAATGGAGTATCAGACAATAGGTAATGTTATTTATAGTGTGTCTGTTCTTTTAATTATTTTATTAATAATTTTTAGAAGTGGAAATGTTACAATAGTAGCTGCAGCATATCCTATAGCAATAATTTTATCGTTTATTTACTGTAGTTATATTACAATTAAGAAGTATCCTAGACTCAGTGTTTGTTTAGAAAAATCATTTATAAAACAAATTCTCATTAAGGGTATTCCATTCGGTATAACATCAGTATTTACTTCAATATACTTCTGGATAGCATTAATTATACTAACTTATATGGCTGGAAGTGTATCTGTAGGATTATTTAGTTCATCACAGAAGTTGTTACTTGTCTTATCAGCGATATTTTATTTAATATCCAATGCAATATTTCCAGTAATGAGTGAATTATTTACTACAGATAAAAATGCTCTTGTAGATTTGTATCATAAGTTAATGAAGTACTTGTTGATTGTTGGTATGGCAATTGCTGTGGGAACATCAATATATTCTAAGGAAATTATTGGTATTATATATGGTAGTGAATATGTGGTAGGTGCTCATGCATTAACTATACTTATATGGGCGGGTATTTTCATGTTTCTTAGTGGTTTAACTTCAACCTTACTTGGAGCTATAAATAAACAAGTATCTGTAACAAAGAATGCTGCTATAGGAGCAATATTTAGTATAATTCTAAATTTAATATTAATATATTATTTATCATATATTGGTGCTAGTATTTCTACTGTTTCAACTGAATTTTTAATATTGGTGTTGATGTTATATGCCTTGTCTAAAACAGAATTTAAATTAAATCTTAAAAAATCAGTGCTTCCATGTATACAAGTTATCTTGGCAAATATAATTATGGGTGTTGTTTTATTATATTTAAATTTACCATTCATATTTGCTATTGTTGTTGCAGTAATTGTTTATATTGTTGCATTAATTGTAACTGGAGCAATAAATAGAAATGATATTAGTATTGTCTTGAATTTTATAAAAGATTTTAAAAAATAGAAATTGATCATTATAAAAAAAAGATTATTATATTAACTCTAATTAAGTTAATATACTTTACTTCTTTTTGTATAAAATTTATGAATCATGTTTTTTTAGGTGATTTAACTTCATAATTCTAAATTTTTTTCACATCATGTTTTTTTTTTATAGGATATTATGTTAAATAGGAGGTCAAGGAGTGTCTAATGACTAATAATTTAATAATTTGGTGATAATATTTTATTTAGTAATAAAGGTCAGATAACCATTCAACACTTAAGTATCTTTCACCAGTATCTGCAAGTACAGCTACAATGGTTTTTCCTTTGTTTTCTGGTCTTTTAGCTATTTCAAGTGCTGCATATACTGCAGATCCTGAGGATATTCCTGCAAGTATTCCTTCTTTTTGTGCAAGTGCTATTGTGGTTTTTCCTGCATCTTCATCTTCTACAGTTACAACTTCATCAATAACATCTAAATCAAGGGTATCTGCTATGAATCCTGGACTAATTCCTTGTATTTTGTGGGATCCTTTTTTACCTTCAGTAATTATAGGTGATGCTGCAGCTTCCACACCTATTGCTTTAAAGTCATCTTTTTCTTTTTTAATAGCATTTGCAATTCCAGTTATTGTTCCACCAGTTCCTATTGCTCCAACTACAATGTCTACATCTCCATCTGTATCTACAAGAATTTCTTTTCCTGTTAATCTTTCATGTATTTCTGGGTTTGCAGGGTTTTCGAATTGTTGTAAGATAATTGAATTTTCAATTTCTTCATTTAATCTTTCTGCTTCTTTTATTGCTCCAGGAATTCCTTCAGATGCAGGTGTAAGTACTAAATCTGCTCCAAATATTTTAACGAGTTTTCTTCTTTCAATTGAAAATGATTCTGGTAGTATGATTTTCAATTTGTATCCTTTTGCTGCTGCTGCAAATGCTAATGCTACTCCTGTGTTTCCACTGGTAGGTTCGATTATTGTTGTATCTTTGTTTATTTTTCCAGATTTTTCTGCATCTTCTATAAGTGAAACTGCTACTCTGTCTTTTACACTACTTACAGGATTGAAGGATTCTAATTTAACTAGTACATTTGCATCAATTCCTTCTGTTAATCTATTTAACTTCACAAGTGGTGTGTTACCTATTGTTTCTGTTATGTCGTTTGCTATTGGTTTTTTTAGTATTTCAATATTTTCTATTGCCATCGATTTTTCTCCTTATTTTTTGTATATTAGTATCATATATAATTTCTTTATATTTTTCTTTCTTT
>NZ_MAIF01000007.1:0-4373 GCF_001729395.1 Methanosphaera sp. A6
GATAATTAAAAAAATCATCATTTATTAAAATGTCACCCATATCATCTTCATTTTTATTATCAAAAATAAATGAATTAGTAGAACATATATTTCGGATTTCCTCATTATTTACAAGATCCCAATTATCTTTTATAATTTCATAATTCTGATCAATAATATTAATATAAGGCATAGCATAAATAATCCTATCGGCAGTTGTGTGCTCTAAAATATCTAATGCTAACTTCATAGAAGTATTAGTTTTACCACCACCTGTAGGCATATTTAAATAAAAAGTATGTTGTGATGGATTATTTTCAATACATTTAATAAGATTTGTGGATGCTTCAATTAACATATTATGTCTTAAACGATTGATTTTATTATCTATTTTATTATAGATACCTTCATTTATATTTTCATTAATCTCACAAGAGTAATATTTATCTAACATACGTTTTCTTAATTTTGAATCAATTCTATTATTAATAGAACTAGTATCTATTTCATTCTTATCATATTGGGACGTAGCAAGTGCATCTGCAGATATCAACAATGAATAAATATATTGATAAAAACAGGAAAACATACTATTATTAGTTTTATTTTCATTTAAAAGTTTATTTAGTTGATTAATATGATTGTCTATATTACTTATATTTTCTTTAATTTCATTATTTTTTAAATAGTGTTCTTGATTAAAAATGAAGTTATTTAGACAAACCATAGTTGGTACTTTTTTCTCCAAGTTTTCTAAATTTATCTCTTTTATTTTTGTATGATGACCTAAAATACAATAAGATAATAATAAGAGTATGGGATTATTTTCTATATTATAATGATGTAAAACATAATTCATAAAAAGATAATAACCATAAAATGAATGTTTTGAATCCATATTTAATAAATTATTTGTTAAATCACCATAAATTGATTTTAACTGAGAATATCGTCTAGTTCTATCTTCTGTATCTTTTTTAGTTAATTTTTTTATTTGAAATGAAAATGATACTTTACCAATATCATGATAATATACAAATACTTTAAGGATATCTAGAAATTCATCTTTATTCATATCTAAATAATTCTTTTTATTAAAAAAAGAATAAAAGGATGTTAAAACAGATTCATCTAATAATTCTTTGAAAATAATCCATGTTTTATATGAATGTTCATGAAGTAATTCATTAGGATGAGCATATATTTCAAATTCATTATTATTTAATATGATACATGATTTGTTAAAATCATATCTAGTTGAATAAATCATATCATTTGAATCCATCTTTCTTCTCCTACCTTATTGTCTAAATATATTTTAGTTAATGTAATAGTTTCATTGTTTTTTAATTCAATATTACAAAAGTATGATGATAAATCTTCAGTATCCTGATAATATGATATAAATTCATATGAAAAATTTGTGAAATTTGATCTTTTTATAGGATATTCTCTTAATAAATATTCCATGTTATTATTTAGAGTAACAGTATTATCACTAAAATTAAAGAAATCAAATTCCTCATCATCATCTTCATTTGTTGTTTCAATTTTCAAATTATCTATTTTTGATCGTTTTAATATACCAATAACTTTTAAATTACGTAACTCGTTAGAATCATCACATGTATACTCTTTAGATTCAATAGGATATTCTGAAATAAATTCATAAGAAATTGGAAATTCATTTCTACCCATATAAAGATTATATACAGTTTCATGTTTTTTTAATTTATTAATAAAGTCTTTTTCATATTCTACTAGTGTATCTGGAAATGATATGAATATTTTATATTTAGGCTTTATTAGTAGATCTTGATGAATATTAGCAATGTCTCCGTCACTTGTATTATTAAAAATAATACGTGAAGATCTAACTTTAGACATCATCTGTACTGATACTTTTATATCATAGAATTTTTCAATAGCATAGACTCGAACATCATCTTTTTCTATATAATCATCAAATTCAATACCTAAAATAGAACATACCATACCTATAATAGAAGTTTTGGGAGGAATATTATATGATAATAATCCTCCTTTATTTGAAAAAGGTTTATTAAAACAACCAAAAGAACTTTCAATATTAAATTCTATTAGTTTATTATACATTTAAATTACCTATAATAATTCTTTAGGTTCATGATAATTAATTTGTATGTTTTCATAATTCAATTGTATATCTACTTCATTTTTATCTCTATAAATATCAATAGAATCAATATATTCTTCGTATGTTTCAAGTTTTTTAATTAAATTAGTTGTATCAAATACAATTTTTCCATGATTTAAACGTTCATTTTTATTTTTAATACTAAGAGTTTCCTTTAATTCACCAATATTAAAAGATTTAATTGTATCTTTTTCATTCTTAAATTTAATTAAAATTAATACTTTAGCATCTGTTTTTTTACTGGTTGTTTTACGTGAATTAGTACCATACCATAAAGCTTCTTTAAATAATTTTAAATTATTTTCTGAAAGTAATTCTGGATAATTATTTGGATTTATTATTATATCATAAGTAATTATTGCATCATCTACTATTGATTCTGTACCTATTGTTTTCTGTTTATCTTTTTCTTTATTAGCAAAAGGTGCTCCAATCTGTAATTTTTTTATTTGTGCATCATTAATATCTAATCCATAACTAATTTGTATTGGGCCATATATTTGTTTAGGATCTTTTTTTAATGAAAATGTGCCTCCGAACATTTTTACATCAACAGCATTTTCCAATACATCTTCAAATTTTTTATTAAAGTATTTACTAAATACTTGGTCTCTTGTTAAGAATTTAGATTCATAGGGTTTAGCATTTTCTTGAAGTCTAGGATAAAAAAATACCATATTTTCATTTTCTTTAATATTTTCATAATTACTATGAATATAATTTCTAATATTATATTTAATACATTTATCTGTTGTAAAAACGTTTCCATCAATATTTCGTGGAGAATTATCAATAAAATCTCCATTAGGGTTACCTAGTATTGTTTCTGTTACAAATATTCCTTGATAATAATTTTTTATTTTATCACTCATTTTATTATTCTCCTTTTTTATTTGATTTTAATAAATTTTTAGTATAATAGCCTGTTGTTAAAGCTAAAATATAATCTTCAAATATAAGATCGTTTTCATTAAATAAAGTTTCTATATTTGTTTCTATTATATTAAAGACTAATTTACCTTTTTTATTCATACGTTCAATATAGTGAATATTTTTTTGAAGTATCTCTGTTGAAAATATTTTTTTAATATTATTTCGATTACTATTTGTAATGAAAATTTTAAATGTTTCAGCATTTTTTCCATTGTTGTGTTTTGTATTGTCAATTAATCTAATAAATAGACCAATAAAATAATATTTAGTATATTCTTTTTTGTTAACTAATGATATTATTTTATTTATAGTTTCTTCACTTTCATTAGAATCATCTTCTTCTAATGCATATTTGTCTAATAATTCTTTTAATTCTTTTATATCTTCATTTTTTATCATATTATTATCCTTCCATAATTCTATCATAATCATATAATATTCATTCAAGTGTTGTTTTATTGACGGTGAATGGTTTGTTTTTGAATCACTTCCCTTAATTAATTCATAGATACAATTTTCTACAATTTCTTTAATAATATTCTTATTTAAAGCATTTGTATTTAATTCATATAAGTATGAAAAAATATTAAACTTATATTTTGAAAATAACATGGCTGTTTTTGAATTAAGATTTTTAACTATATCTTTCATATCTTCAGTATGGACTTTGTAAAAATAATCAAGGTTCTGTAAATTTTTTATTGAACCATCATTGATTGATATGAAAAAATTTTTAAAAATCCTTTCTAAATCAAGAATATTATTAAATTGATAATAATCTATTTGTTTTTTAGAAATACCTATTTCTTCATCAAATAAATAATTTAAATAATATTTATTTTCATTTGAATATTCAACTAAACTAATTTTATCAAATTTAACTTTATATGCTTTGTAATTCTCAATATAATGACGTATAGGATAGCTATCTCCTTGTTCTCTAGTATAAATTAAAAGATCATAATTATATTTATCATCATTAATATCTAAAATATTATTAATCTTTTTAATTGAAGAAAGATCATTATCTGTAATAATTTCATTAAATTCTTTGTATCTATGTTCATCATCTGAAGATTTCTTTAATTTGGGAATAATCATAATATTACGTGTAAAAGAATTTTTTAACTTATCTTCAGCCAAAGAAATATATGAATTACATTTTTGACATAATCTTAATTTAGAATTCTTAACATTTTCTTCAAAGTTAAAGAAATACATTTTATCCTGAACATACATTCCTGATAGTGGAAGTGTTATAGTTTTCTCACCACAAACACTACAA
>NZ_MAIF01000008.1:0-4955 GCF_001729395.1 Methanosphaera sp. A6
TTCTTCCTGCATGTTTTGCAAAAGGCACTGCATCTCTTCCTATTTGTTCTCCAATTTCTTCAAGAACTCTTGTTAATTCAATTTTAGCATCTTCACTAACTCTGGTAGCACCAGCTTTTTTTAATAAACGACCCATTGTTGCTTTTGGTAATTCTGTCATTTTATCATCTCATAATTTTTTTTTATATAATCAATTATATCTTTTAAACTATATAAATATGACTTATTTTAAGAAATAAGAAAATATTATTACTCAAATATTAAAAAAGATAACATTACTTTTTAATAATTTAAAATTAACAAATAAATTCAAATAATAAGCTTTGTAAAATATTTATTTTAATTTTAACTTGATTTAAAGTTTATTTTCATTATTTATTAGCTTATAATTATTATTTATTTAAATCTAGAGTATTAAATAGAAAGTTATACTTCTCAAATCTAATATAATCCATTATAGAAATAGTATATTTTCTATAATGGTTAGAGCTATTACCATTTCATCTTAAGATAATATACCTTAAATTATAATACCATGTAAGTATTATCTGTTAATAATTTCTAATCTAAAAAGTCATATGATTCTATAATTCCTGCAGCATTTCTTATCTCTGCAGTTGCCTTGGAAATATGAAATATTGCAGGTTTCAAATCACTATCTGCACCATATGTTTTTTCAAGCATTGGCATTTTTTCAAATGCTTTTTTTAGTAAACTTTTATCTTCATCTTCATCAAATATGACCTTTCCATAATATCTAATAAATTCAGAACCATTATGTCCTAAAAATTCAATATTGTTATTTCTTATCATTTGATTATATACTTGTTTGAATGTTCCAGTTAAAAAATATATTTGGCCATCAACCATCATTCTAAAACCAAGTGGTCTTAATTTTGGTTTATTATTATTTATTGTTGCTAAATATAATACGCCACATTTATTCATATATTCATATACTTTTTCTCTACTTGACATTTTTTTCAATTCCTTCTTAACTTTAATATTTTGTATCTTTGAATATATTCAATGCTTAAAGAGACTAAAAAAAATTTCTAAAAAATTCATTTTTCTTAATCCCTTATTTTAAAAATTAATCTTTAATATTTTAAATACTTTTCTAGAATTTCAAATAAACTCTTATATTTAAGAGTGTTACTCATATTCTATTAGTCTTCTAAAAATATCTTAAAAATTCATAAGTAATTTTATAACTATTTTTAATTTATTTTTCTTTAAACACAAAAAATAACATTATCATATACATCATATTATGTATTTTTAGATACTTTAAGCATACTCTTTTTATTTAAAAAATGTATTTGAAAAAATTTTGAAAAATAAATATGAAAAACAGTTGTAAGTTATATTATCCTAACTTTCATCAACTGTGTAGTTAGTTGTGCATTATTGGTACTATTTTGGGTATTTTTCTGTTTGTATATAGTTGATGTATTTTTCATATAACTTACCTATTTATATATATCATGAATAGATTATATGGTCTTTATTTATCATAGCATTTAATTATATATGATCACTGATTTTACATTAAAGAATCTAAAAATATATCAAAAGTATTTAACTATAAAAAAAATTTTTTTCAAAAATAAGTTCTTTTTCCAAGAATTACACTTGAATAGTTATTCTTCAACTGTATTTTTTGGTTTATTTCTTAAAAATATTCATAAAGTAGATTTTATAGTTATTTGGGATATATGTATTGTTTGATTTTTAGGTATTTTAGGTAGTTTTTTTTAGGATTTTTCTTTTAAAATTTTTCCTATTTTATTTCGTTATACAATGGTATAACGAAGTAGAGTAAAATCTTTCAAAATTAATCACTAAAATACAATAAACTTATTAACTTATATAATTAAAAGTAAAATTATAGTTTTTTAAAAAAAGGGAGGTTAAAAAAATATTATTAAATTTGAAAGAAATATTTACAATAGATTATATAAAAAGTTACATATCACGTAATGCAAATTATTTTATAATTTCAATTATAATATTTCTAATATCAGCATTATTAGGTTTTTATTTTAATAATTATTTTAATAATATATTACCCGACCATTTTCGTATGGCAACAAGTATCATTGATGAAATTAGTGTGGATTTTAGAGATATATTTATACATAACATATTCATTGATTTATCTGTTGTTTTTAATGGATTTTTATTTTCAATAGATTCAATTATAACAACAGTTTTAAATGGAGTACTACTTGGATATGCTTTCTCAAGAGTTAACACAATATTGTTTGTTGTTGGAATTACACCACATGGAATCTTTGAAATACCATCAAGTATCATAGCAATGGGTGGCTCATTAATAGCAACTAGATGGGAAATTCACATGTTAAACTCCATTATCTCAAAAAAACATACATTTCGTGAAGAATTTAAAAAATATAAATATATGTTAAAGGATATACTAGCCACTGTTATTTATGTTTTTATTTTATTAATTATAGCTGCTGCTATTGAATCTACAATAACACCTCTACTATTATCAATAGTATCAGTATAATTTATATAAAAGGTTATAAAATAGTTTAATGAAAATTAGTATATATAGAAGAAATATAGGATGTAATTATAATGCAAGAATGCCCATATTGTGGTCAACTAAATAGTGATTTTGAAGATAGATGTGTATATTGTGGAGAACTACTTTATATTCAAGTTGAACATGATGATGAAGAAACAAGTAATGATATAAATGAGATAAATCATCAATATGCAGATAAAATAGCACAAGAACTTCTTAAAGATGAGAACAATAAACAAACCAAAACTTTTGATGATTTAGATGAGTTTACTAGGGAATTATTAAGTCCTACAGATATTTCTGATGAAAGTGTATCTATATCTGATAATGATGATTCATATTATTTTGAAGAAGATAACAATGATACAATTACCAATGAATCATTTAATGATACTAATATGTTTGAAGAAACACTTGCAGATATAACTACAGATTTTACAGAAGATAATGAAGACACCTACTTTGAATATGAAACTGAAGATGTTCCTGAAGTACATGAAAAAACAAGAGAAAAACTTATAGAAATAGAATCTAAACTAAAAAAGAAGATCAAAAGAAATAAAAAACTTGAAACAAGATTAGGCTTAAGTTTTAAAAATATAGCTCTTGTAATTAATAATATAAATGGACCAATAGAAGTCTTAGGTAGTGTATCTACAAATACTGTATATAATAATCATTGCCTTAAATTATCAGTAATATGTTATGATAATGATTTTAAGGAAATTGAACGTAATTCTACTCTTATTATAATGAATTCATTGAAAAGATATTATGATTTCAATTTAATTCTTAAACCAGACATATCTAAAACATCAATATTAATACTACTACCAGAAATTGTTGATAAACTACCAGATGCTATTAATGAAGTAGATAAAAAGAATACACAAAATATATCTAAAAATAATAATATATCAAGAAACTTACAAAAACCTAAAAATAAACAAGTTAAAAAGAATACACAAGCAAAAAAAATAGATTCAAGAAAATCGGTGGCTGTTGAAACATCAAATTCCATATTCATTGAACAAATGAAGAATATTGAACATAGAATTGGTATGAATATAACTAATACTTCTGTTCTTATAAAATCCAATAGTTATTTAGAAGTTGTTGGTGAAATATATATTAAAAGTCCAGATAAATATAATGATATAAAAATAGCTGCAACATGTTATGACAAAAATAATAAGATCATTGCAACAGAAAGTACTCATATAAATACTAAGTTATATCTAGGATTTGACACTCTATGCTTAAAATTAAAGGATGTTGATGTGTGTAGAGTTGAACGTATACGATTATATCCAACATTTCAATAGTTAATCTACTTTTTCTCATTTTTTTAAATCATCATATGATAATATTATCAAATGAGTATAATTTTATAATAGATATAAAATAAAAACTTCCTTTTCAAAAATAATATTTTAATAAAAAAATAATCATAAGACACTTATTTTATCAAATAAGGTTTATTTTATCTTATTTTATTACAATTCCTTTATATACTACGTTGTTCATAATTATAAGTATGAATTTGACAGGATAGAATATATGCATTTAAAAGATTTAGAATGCTTGGAAACACTCCTATATCATTCCTAAAATAAGAAAATAATATTAAATAATTTTATCCAGTTGAATTCAATTCTTAAAAACTTTAAAGGAGCGAATCACAATGGATTTAATCGATAATTTAGCAAATGCCTTTGCAGGAAAAGAAGTAGAAAAAGTACCAGCAGCAAGTATTGTATCTGTTGCATTAATGGAAGGTATGGAAAAAACTGGTGCAGGTTTTCCAGAATCACACACAAATGCTGAAAAAATGGTTGCATTAGGTGAAAGTGCACATAAATATGCTGGTGTAGAAAGTATAAATTTACCATTCGATTTAGCAATTGAAGCAGAAGCAATGGGATGTACAGTTGACTTAAGAGATGCAAATGAACATATTCCAGAAATTACAGCTTCACCATTCTTTGATGATCTAAGTGGTGTTGAATTATGTGATGACTTCTTATCTAATGGAAGAATTCCTGTAGTTGCAGAAGCTTGTCAAATAGCTCGAGAAAAATATCCTGATGTTCCATTAATATCTGGTCAAATTGGACCTTTTACATTACTTGGTCAAATAGTAGGTATTGAATATTTAATGAAATGTCTAGCAACAAATCCAAATGAAGTTAAAGTAGCTGTAAATAAATGTGCAGATGCAGTAATTGAAGTAGTTAAAGCATATAATGAATTGGATGTTCAAGGAGATTGTATGTATGAACCATCTATTGCAGCAGATTTATTACCACCAGAAATGTTTGATGAGATTGTAAAATATCCTTTAAAAAGAATAGCAGATGCAGCAGATTTCAACATAGTATTACATGTATGTGGAGAT
>NZ_MAIF01000009.1:0-7041 GCF_001729395.1 Methanosphaera sp. A6
ATTAATAATAATTTATAATTACAAATTATAATCCATTTAGCCATAATATGATACTAGGATAAATAAAATTATTAACTAACCTTTTAAATAGAATCAATGCCTATATAATAAGTGAAGAGTATTAGATATTAATTAATATCTTAATTTATAAATAAGATAATTAAAACAATATATTTAAAAAAATAGTGAATTAAAAACAATCAAATTTCCAAAAAAATAATAATAGAAAGAAGATTATATTCACAAAAAAATAATAGAAATATAAACAGGTGATAACATGGTTCTTGATGCTTATATACCATTTATAGGACTACTAATATTTGGTAACATAGAAAACTTAATTTTAGCATCACAAGGTGTAGTAAAAGGTGCTAATCCCTTAAAACTAGGAATAGCAAGTATAATATGTGTAATAATATGGTTAATTATAGGTACAATTGGTACTAACTTAGCTATGGCATACTCAAATGTAATAGAATTTGTTGGTGGACTTGCAATATTCGTACTAGGTCTTCAATCAATGATAGAATCAGCAAGATACAACGAAGATCCAGAATACAAATAAGGTGATTAAATGTCTTTTATAGATGAATACAAAGAATTTTGGGGATTATTAATATTTGGTAACATAGAAAACTTAGTTCTATCATCACAAGGAGCAGTAGCTGGAGTAGATCCAATAATACTAGGTGGTCTAAGTCTATTAGCAGTTATAATCTGGTTCCTTATAGGTACTTTTGGAACAAAAGTAGCTATTAAATATGCAAGAGTAATTGAATTTATTGGTGGACTTGCAATATTCATATTAGGTCTTCAATCAATGCTTGAAGCAATAAACATATTATAAGAATAACTATTTTTTTCTAATACGGTATGTTCATAACAAAGGGAAAATATATAAAGAAAAATTTTAACTAATTCTTTTTTTTAAGTTATGAACATAACCTGTTATCATTTTAAAAGAGTGTTTAAAAAAAGTGGTAGAAAATTACTTACTTAGAATGATTAATTATAAAACATGACCTTAAATCTCTGTATCTTTAAAAATCCATGATATTCATATGAATAATATCCAAGACATATCCAAACTTATCCATTGATAACACATATTGGATAATTATCAGCTATTTTTTCAAGTGGAGAAAATTCTCATTCTATAGTCTCCATACAATGTAGAAAACTTACTTGAATATATATTTTTTTACCAGATTTTTCACATAAAAAAAAAATCAACTTCCTTTTTTCCTATAAGATCTTTACATTTAAATTTCATAGAAAAAGAGCTTCTTGTAGAAATTCAGTATAAATAGATATGGTTATGTAGTTTTTTTTTCATTTTTTAAATAATTAGTTATACTTGTTTTTGAGAATGTTTGTCCAGTTGAATTCATTAAATACCTTACAAACCATTTAAATAAATCCAAATCAACACAATATGCATTGATACTTTTTTTCGTCTTTTACTTGTTTTATTTCATCAAAAAATGTATAATCTACTAGTTTTTTATATAAAAAGTTTATAATAATTCATATATCAAACTAGAATAACAAAGTTACACATATAAAAAGGATAAGTAAAGAAGTATCTACATACTTACAACATCATCCTCAATTCTAAGACTAGAATTATCAGAAAAATGAAGGCCTTGTATTACTTCAAAAATACTATTTTTTGTCTTATTAGACAATGATTTAAAACCAAATAGTAATGATACTTCTTTTGCCAAATCATCCACGCCCATAGAATAATTTACTGATAAAACTTCCTTAATTGCAAGTTCTACCTCCTGAGCATATATATAATCTATATTTGGTTTTTCTCTAAATCTAACACATATCTCCACATTTGGATTTAAATAAAAACCATCCTTATGATAAATACCACTACGCATAAGTTTAGTAGAATCTGCTATTTTATCCACAGTTGCCTTAAATTTCTTTGTAGCCTTAACATTATAGACTTTTTTAAGACGATTATATAATTCTTCATCACAGATTGGAGATTCAACACTAATAATATCCTCAATAACCTCCAGAACACTATTTTTATCTAAACTATAGAAGTCATAACATACTATACTATTTTCATAGTAAACATAATCCTCATTTAATTTAACATCCTCACATTTAACATACTCCACATGTTCATCAACTGAATCCTCCACAGGTATTTCTACAGTGTTTATAGTAACTGTGTTTTTAGATGTTGAAGTATCACTTGGAGTATTTACTCCATCTCCACTAACCTCAGGTAAACTTTGAGTAGTATCTTCTATTTTAGTATTATCATCTAAGTATTGTGTTTTATCAGTAACTTCAAGTTTATCTGCTCTTGTCTCATTTTCTACATCAATTAGTGCCTTATCAATAGCTTCAAGTAAGGTATTTTTAGCATTTATTCTATTATAATACCAGTCTGTTGACCAGATTCTATGGAACTTCCATCCTAATCCTTCAAGCATATTTTGTCTGAGTCTATCACGATCCCTTGCAGATGCACTACTATGATATGATGCACCATCACATTCTATTCCAAGAACATAATTATTAGAATCTTTTGGATTAACTATTGCTAAATCAATTCTATAACCTGCACATCCCACCTGTTTTGAAACAATATAGCCCTCATCAGTAAGGAAGTTATATACAGATTCTTCAAATGGTGAGTCAAAATCTCCATCTGTTATGTAATTTGTTGAGAATTCCCCAGTTTCTGCATAGTAAAGATATTTACTAAGAGCCTGTACACCACGTGGTGATGTAGTTTTAATCTTAGCCTTCATATCACCTGATTTGAAGTTACAAAATACTACACATTTTTCCTTTGCACGTGTTGTAAGTACATTTAAACGACGTTCTCCTCCATCCCTATTTAATGGTCCAAAACTTAGGGAAAGTTTATGATTGTTATCATATCCATATCCTATACTTATTAGTATAACATCCCTTTCATCTCCCTGAATATTTTCAATATTTTTAATAAAGAATCCATCAGATCCTTCTTCATTGAAGTATTTTTGTAATTCAGGATGTTTTTTAAGTTCTGCTTCAAGCTCTTCACTGATTGCATCTCTTTGTTTTGTACTAAAAGTACCTATACCTAAACTTTTACTATTTCCATACTTTTTAAAATGATTTATTGCATAGTTAATTACATCTCTTGCTTCTATTCTATTTTGACTACTTCCACCCCTATCATAGACACTATCCTTGTTGTAAACAAATTTAAGACCCAATTCATCACTATTCTTTGCAGGAGATGGGAATATACATAGTTCATTGTTATAGAATTCCATATTTGACACTGCTATTAGTGATTGATGACGACTTCTATAGTGACACTTTAGCATACGTGATGGTAGTGATGATTTACATAGATGAAGAATACTTTCAACATCCTGTATATCAATATCATCATCACTTTCAATGTTTGTTTCAACATCAAAAAATGATGTTGGTGGAAGTTGTTTTGTATCACCCATTATAACGTAGTGTTTTCCCCTAAGAAGTGCTCCAAGTGCATCTTCTACCTTCACTTGACTTGCTTCATCGAATATTACATAGTCAAAGTAAGATTCATATTCATGTGTATCAAGGTATTGTGCAATGGATAGTGGACTCATTAAGAAGCATGGTTTTATATCAGTGATTATTGTTTTACATTCTGTTAATAATTGTCTTATTGGTTTGAAATTTCGTTTCTTGTTTATTTCACGTGCCAGGATTCCCAGTGATGATGATGGATTTATACTAGCATTCATGTTAGGTTTTTTACTGTCTAGTTTTTCACGTACCCTGTATTTATTTAGGTCTATGGTTTGTTTATCTAATTTCTTGAATTTTTCAATGTTATTTTCATATAATGTGTCATTAAATTCTTGTAATGTTTCATTTTCAGTGTATGCCTCTTCAAGTATGTTATTTACCATTGTATATGTAAAAAGTGATTGTATTGCTTCTGATTTTATTTTATCCTCTTTTACTAGTTCTATGAATTCATGGGTGTATTCATTGGAATATTCCTTAGCATATGTGTTAAATTGATTCCAATCATTTATTGTTGAAATACTGGAGTTTAATTTTTGTATTTCTGTTTTTATGTTTTCAAAGTCTGTGTTAAAGAGTATGTTTTTTGATAGATTATCCTTAAATCCAAGTATGTTATCTAAAAATTGGTATTTCTCATTTATTATATTGTAAGAATAGTCTATTGTTTGAATTATATCTTTTAGATTTGGTATATCTTCTGGATTTATATTCTTTAGTAAATTGAAGTCTTGTTTTGTTAAAAATTGTGTAAGTGTATCATATTCATCTTTAAATTCTATGATATTTGTATTGGTACCATTCCATGTTGTGAAGTATGTATCTAGTAGTGAATTATTTTCTTCTATGAATTTTTCTAGTCTTTCTCTATTTAGTAGTAGATCTATGTGATATTCTAGTTCATCTGGTGATTTAAATGGACTTTGATTGAATATATCTGCTACTTGTGTGTTGATTTGTGTTAACTTATCATTGTTTCTTAGAAGTTGTTCTAATTGGTAGATTATTTCTTCATCTGTTAGATTGTTAAATGATGTGTATGGTAGTATCTTGTTTCTTATACTAATTAGTGTATCATTCCATGAGAATAATCTTTCAAAGTCCCTTATTATTACATCATCATCCACATTAACTTCATAGTATGATAATAATTCTTTTTTAGAGTTTTTATAATTCTTATTTAAGAATTTCATGAAGGAATCTTTTCCAGACTTGAATTTACGAAACTTATCTTCTATTGTATTATCATTTAATGCCTTTTTTATCTGTGATAATTCAATATTTTCCTTCATTTGTTTAAAGTCATCAAGAAGTCTTATAACATCACATTGTATGAATATGTCAGAGGATATTACAATATCTTTTTGGTTGTTGATAAGTGTTGAAAGTTCTTCTTTTATTTGACTAAGATTTATGTTGTATTCATTAATATTAAAGTTATATTTACCATGATAGTCTTCTAGTGCTATTGCTACTTCTTCTAGAATATCTTTATCTTCCAAGTAGTTTCTATTTGACAGTAGTATTGTTCCTGTCTGAATATATTCAGGAATATGGGTCATTGAATTTATAGTGTTAATTCCTACTTTTTGACTGAAATTATTTATATTCTCCACTAGAATATCGATTGTATTTGTTATTTTTTCTGTTTTTATCTTAATATTATCAATATCATTTGGTAGTAATGTTTCTATTGATGTTGACTTCCAGGGATTTGTATTTATTGGTGATATTAATGTGTAGAGTTGTGCTATTTTATCTATTTTATTAAGAAGGTCTCCCCAATCCTTTTTAGATAACTCTTTTAGTGGTGGAAGATTTATCTTATATATTTCCTGATTTTGTTTTTCAAGATTTTGATATTCCTCTTCATATATTCCTATTAATTGATAGATTGTCTTGTCACTATTTCCATACTTGGATTGTATAACTTCAATATAGTTATTTAATAATATTTTTATCTGTTGAAGTTTATCATAATCATCAAATGATTTCATTTTAACAGAATCACATGTTAATGTCTTACTAATATCTGCTAGTAATTGTTTATTTCTTGTTTTATTATCATATAATCCAAGACAGTATGTTCCAAGTCCTATATCTTCCATTCTTTTTTCTACAACTTCAAGTGCTGCCTTTTTTTCACTGACAAATAATATTTTCTGATTATTTGCTAGTAATTCTGCTATGAGATTTACAATTGTTTGTGATTTTCCAGTACCAGGAGGTCCTTCCACTACAAGACTATGTCCCTTTTTTGCATCTTCAATTACTGCTATTTGTGAAGAATCTGCATCTACTACATTGTATACATCTATTGGATTTAATTGTTTATCAATTGTGTTTGTGTCAAATGATTCAAAATTATCTGGTTCTTTAAGTCCAAAGATACGACCTATTTCACCACTACCCACATTATCTGACCAGTTAGTAAGATCTAGATCATTGTACATTACAAATTTCTTAAAATTAAATGTACTTAGATACTTATCCCTTACTACATTCCATGATGGTTTTGATTTAATTGCTTCTTTTACTTTATTTAGATATGTGTATATGTCATGTTTTGATTCTACTTTCATGTCTGATGGAAGATTAATTCCCTAATCTAGAAGTTTATGTTTTAGTGATAGGTTAAGGGATATTTCCTCACCTGTTGCTTTTATTGAAAATGGTGAATCTATGGATTGTCTTTCTATTTCAACAGGAATAAGTATGAGTGGAGCTTTATGTGTTGCTTCTTCATAATCTGTTTGTTTCCACTCGAGAAATCCTAGTGCTAAGTATAATGTGTTATATCCAGATTCCTGTATACTAGATTTATAGTATTGCATGAGTGAAAACAATCTTTTTTGTAATTCATTTTCTGTTAGATTTGTTTGAAGATAGAGGTCCCTGTATTTTTCTGGAATATTATCTAGATTTGTTGGCATCTGCCAGATATTAATATCTTCTGTACCACTTTGTAAATCATGTGTCTTTTCTGTTTTATGTGTATTTCTTGTATCTATTGATTTATTATGAGAGTCTTTTTTATCTAAATCAACATATTCTCCACTATCAACATATTCTTCATTAAATCTATTACTTTTATCTTCCAATGTATATGTGTTTCTATTTGTGTCTTTTTTTGGTTTTGGAAGAAATTCCATACTATTTTCATCAACAATCAGTATATTATATAATTCTCCTATATCCTCATCTATAATTGGTATGGTACGTTTTACTTCCTTGAAATTTAGTAGATTATTTCTTAATCCCATATCTAGAAGATTTTTACGTGAGGTATCAAAGATTTTATTAAATTCATTTGTTTTTGTCTCTTGCATATTATCACTAGAATTTCATTTTTTTAAAAAATTTTCTTTTTTATATATCAGATAAGATGTGAAATATGGTTATTATTAATTATAATATGTTTTTTGTCATCTTTTTATTTACTAAAACATTCTATAAAGTTATTTATATTTTAACTATGTAATATATTTATTTTAT
>NZ_MAIF01000010.1:0-3393 GCF_001729395.1 Methanosphaera sp. A6
TATTTTTTTTAATAATTATGAATAATTCAGTTACTATCTGAAAGTTATGGAATTGTGAATTATATGTAGATGATAGTTGAAGACGTTTGTTGATTGGTTTTGTAGTACATTTCTTTGGATTCTTCTTATTCTTCCACTTATTTTAGTTTTTGTATTGCTCTTATAATTTTGTATCTTAGTTTTAGATTGTTTGTTGATGTTGTTTTTGAAGTAAATCTATTATGTCGTTGTTTTTGGTAGTATAGTTTATTACTTAACTTTTGAGATATTTTATGAATAAAAATAAACTCAGTGTTTTTAATAGTTAAAAGTCAAATAACTGGTAATAGTTTATTATAGTAGTATAATCAATAAAAAATAAAACATTTTATTAAATTAAATATTTAAAAAAGATTATTTAAAAAAAGATAAAACTAATTAATATCTCCATATAGTGGAGAGTACTTAGTAACAATGAAATCTTTATTGAAAAAACACTAACAATACTGTTAAGTTCTTAAAAAATTAAAGAAAAGAATTTGGGGTTTAAGTTTATTTATGGATTTTTAAAATCTATTTCCCATTCATCTTTATTAAATGCTGCACAAGATGTTACAGGGTGTGTAAATTCACTAAATATTCCACCATTAAATATGAATTCAGTAGCTTCTTTTGCATTTGTTGCAGTATAGTCTACTTCTCGGGGAGTGTTATGTTCATATGTTGATACATAGAAGGATTCACCAGGATTTACTTTTTTAACTTCAATACCTTCATGTGTTACAATACCTATGTAACCTTCACCTTTAGTATTTATTGCTCCACCTATACGGGGGGTGTTATAATCATCTTTTTCATAATCCATTGTAAGAAGGGATAGAGCCACAGCATCTTTCATATTCATACCTTCTCTTATTTTACCTGCAATAATATCTGTGTGTGATCCATTTGTTACAACACATATGTCATCTATTATGTCAATACAGTTGTAGCTTATATATGGATTTTTATAGATATCATCTTCTGATCCTTGAGTTGGTATGATTGCTACTTTTTGATTGTTTACTACAGATTTACGATTTGGAAATGATCTGCTTGATACTCTATATGATGCATAAACACCATCTTTACTACTTCCTATTGATATTATTCTTCCAAGATACATTTTATCATCTCATTATCTATTTTTTCTAATAATATTTATCTGAGTATTTTTTTTTAGTTATTTACGAACTTGCTGGACTTTTAACAGCAATTGATGCTAAATCTTCTGGTGATTTTATTGTTATGGTTCCTGTTGATGAATCCATAGTTATTTGACCCTCATCCATAACTCTTGTATGTACTGCCATAGCACCATTACGTATTTTATCAGAATAATCTACTCCATTCACTGTTACTTTTTTTAATCCATTTAAGGGTAGTAAATAGTATTCGGAGGTTCCTGTTGAACTTGTTGGCTTTGCTGATATTTGGTCTTGTGAATAGTGTGTTAGATCTGATGTTGGTGTCTGACTTAATACTACTAGTAAAAATATCATTATTGTAAATATAACATCTAACAATGGTACAAGATTTATGTTAGGGTTTTGTTGTTTAATTTTATCTTTAAATTGTTTAGTGTCAATAGCCATTAGATATTCCTTCTATAAAACTTTTGTTTATTGTTTTAATTTACTTTCAACAATCCTATTGGATGTATCAGAACATTCTCTAATTATTGTTTTTATCCCTTTTTCTAGCATATTTGGTTTAATAGCTACTTTTAGATTTGCTTGTTCATCATCAATTTCTTTTACTTTAATAATACCTGGAGATTCTTGTAATGCTTCTATTACTTCTTCTTTATCTGTTTCAATCCAGATTTTCATTTCAGCATGTCTCCAGTTACTCATTTTCTTAGCAATTTCAATATTATCTAACTGTACTTCTATCTTGTTTTTTATGTATGTATAGAAGGGTAGTAATATAATTGCTACTGCTAATCCAAATATTGTAGTTATAATTGCAATGTATATACCATTAGCTAGAAGAGTAATATCATTACTTACTCCTAATTCTTTGAATGTATACCACATTCCAAGAACTGTACCTATTAATCCTAGTAGTGGTGCCATTTCAATAATTGTTTGTATTGTTGAGAGACCTTTCATCATTTTACTCATTTCAACAATAAAAACCTGTTCCATGTTATCTTCAACTTCAGATTTACTTCTGTATCCAATTTTAAGAGCTTCAGAAATTATTCTGGATAATGGTGTTTTATAGTTACCAATTGCTCTTAAAGCTTCTAGTGAACCACCATGTGCCATGGATTCATTAACAACAATCATTAATTCTGATAAGTCAACTTCTGATGCTTTTCGTAAATACCATATTTTCTCAAGTGCAAGAAATAATCCATAAAGACCTATTACAGTAAGTAAATATACGATTATTCCTCCACTCTGAAACATACTTATTATATCATTTACTCCCGAGGTGAGTATTCCTATAATATCCATTTTATTTTTACTCCTAAGTGGAATTTTTTTATTTTAGTACTCAGATTAAAAATTTTTTCTATATATAATGTATATATCTTAATTTTATATTATATAAATTTCATATTTTATTTAATATATGGGATATTTAGGGATTATTAGCTTGTATTATTATTCTGTGGATTTTGTTATATTTTCTATTGTTTTCCATGTTTTTCTTATTATTGGAGGAAATTGATTATTTTTTATTGTTTTTAGGTAGTTTATTGTATTTTTATCACTTGGATATCCTGAGCCTACTGAACCATATTCTTGTCTTATAATTTCTAGTTGTTTGTCTCTTTCAACCTTTGCAATAATGGATGCTGCTGATACTATTTTATATGTTTCATCAGCTTTATGTTCTGTTACAACAGTCATGTTTGGATTTATTTTCTGTATTTTATCATGAAATCTATTTTCACGTACATCTATACAATCAATATAACATGCATTAGGTTTCATTATTTTTATAATTTCTTCCATACCTTCTGTTTCAATCTCATTTAGGTTTATGTCGTTGTTTCTTTTTTCATCTATTGTATGGGCTGGAATTATTATTGTTTTAAACTGGGCTATTTTCTTTATTTTCCTAGAGATTATTGTTCTTTTTTTCATGTTTAATTGTTTAGAATCCTTTACACCAATTCTATTTAGGAAGCGTATTTTTTTCTTTTTCATAAGTACTCCACCTATTACTAGTGGACCTATTACTGAACCTCTTCCTGCTTCATCAATTCCTAAAATTTGACTTTCATCATCAAGTATCATATTATTTTTAATCCTTATTTTATGTTATTAATATATATGTTGTATCTTCAAGTATTTTTATAGTTAATATTTTTTTGAATTATTTTTTCTATAAATATAAATAAAATAATAAACAATGTTT
>NZ_MAIF01000011.1:0-2541 GCF_001729395.1 Methanosphaera sp. A6
TTGAATTATTCATAAACCATCACTGTATTCTAGAGTTTATTAGTACTACAATCACTACTTATTATTCTTATATTTTACTGGCTTGAAGATATGTTACCATGAAGTAATCTTCTATTTATTGTTGGTTTTTTGTATTTCTTGGTTAACATGGTATATTGTAGTTTATTTTTTTCATCTAGGAGGTTTTCTATTATTTTTGTGTTTATTTTTATTTAATAATCATAAAAGAAGAACATAAAATATGTACAATATAAAAAAAAATACATACCAATAGTAAAATCATTAGTTAAGTTCATAACACAAATAAAATATAATTATTAATATAGGAAGTTTAAATATGAGTCATCTAGATAAAGTAAGAAATAATGTGGTAAATAAGGGAAATTCATATGGTTCAGAAATGGAAATAATTAATGATAAACAAATACATGAAGTTATATTACACAGAGGATGTACTTCAAGATTTAGAGAAAATGAACTAATTACATCTGTAATTAGTTGTTTAAATAAAAAAAATATTGATTTTTCTGTTTTAGATGATGAAACATGTTGTGGAATAATATTATATCTACTTGGTGATTCAAAAACAGCAGATGAAGTAGTAAAAGCTAATATTCAGAAATTCAATAGTCATGGTGTAAAAAAGATTATAACAATATGTCCAGGATGTTATGAAGCATTTCATGACTACTATAGTAAACATGAAAATTTTGATATTGAAGTTATTTTTGCAATGGACTTATTTAATGATGAAACTATAGATGGTGATGGTTATATTATTCATGATCCATGTCATGCACTTGAAAGGTCAACACAAGTAAGATCTATAATTAAAAATGTACCCATAGAACGTGCAAATTCCTGTTGTGGATTTGGTGCAGGTTTAAATCTTGGAAGTAAAGAATTAACTAAGAAAATGGCACAGGATACACTAAATAAGGGTAATATTGTAACATACTGTCCCTCATGTTACCATACATTAAATAGTGTTGATAACAAAAAAACTACTGATTTTTTCACACTACTTGATAAAGAATTATAAAAAAAAGTAAGATAAGTAATGTATTCAACATTACTTATTTTCTATAATTATGGGTATATGATACTGTTCTATTTTTAATATTTTCGAAGGTATCATCTACTAACAATTCACCATTTCTAAATACTGTTTGTAAACAATCTTTTCCTTCAGCATCAAAATTCACTGTTTTAAATGTGTCATTTTCTTTTATTAATTTAAAACGTCCAGCTTTTGATTTTTTACTAATATCTAAAGGTTTTTTAAGAATATCATGCCATGTTCCATTACGTAGTTGGGCAGAACATTTAAATGCATTTCTTTGAGTATCACGATTTACTGAAGTATGTAATCCTCCACCCATACCAAAGAGTATATTTTCTGCAGCCCATCCATGATTTTTCATTGAAAAAAGAATATCACGTATTACATGGTAATTTAATCCATCACTCCATAATAGACCAATATTTTTATTAAATACCTTATAACCCATATTATTTTCATGTACTCCAAATCCATCTGCTAGTAATTCAAGACATTCAATAGCAGTAGGAACAGGTTCTCCACTATCAGGTCTAAATACTATTTTGTTACCTTCTGTTGATAAAAACTTCATAATAGTCTTATTAAGAAGACTAGTATTATTTCCAGCTTCTTTAAGAAAATTTCTATAATTATAACTATCAATAACAATTGACAGTATTCCATTTTGAGCACTGTTAATAACGTTAATAATTTGATCTATTTCATTTTCTTCCCCAAGGGATGTCATTACACTGTGTTCTGTTGCTTGTACACTATAACCATAAAGATTGGTTTCATTATAATAATTTTCTGGAATTGTTAGAGCAGGAAGAGTATCTGTACCAGAAAAACTTAGTAGATGTGCAGATCCTGCTAGTTTTGAGGATTCATTTGATGTTGATCCACGATATCCAAAGTCATGTAACATGAAATCAGCATTATCATGTGAAGAACCAGTTATGTCAAGATAAAAATTACATAATTTTTTTACTTCAGCAGATAATGTTGCAACTGTTGATGGATACCATACTTGTAATAATAAAGGTTCAAGATAATTAGATAACCAAAAACATTTACTATCAGTATTTTCTACTGTCATTAAAACATTACTTACATCTACTGGTGTTCCTTCTGGTACTGCCTTAATTTCTACTGGTAATTTTCCATCTAAATCATTAGCAATATATAACCAGTCATCTGTGTTAAATATATTTGGACCAATATGCTTTTCTATGATTCTTTCTGCTTCATAGACTTTTTCTTCTGTGACAACTTGTCCTACTAAATAATTTTTAAGAATATATTGAAGTCCATAGAATATTGTCTTATTAAATTCAGAACCAATTCTACTTTCCATGTATGAATATAATTTCTGTGTATTTTCAGGATAAAAGTAGTGATGTGTTACTTTATAACTATCTGTGAGTAGACATATATTGTTTTCTATCATAATTATTTTTACTCCTTTATTTTTTTATTATCTTTTTTAAATAAAATTC
>NZ_MAIF01000012.1:0-8362 GCF_001729395.1 Methanosphaera sp. A6
ATAGTTTATTAATAAATAAAATATTCTTTTGATAAAAACATAATCAATTAATGAAAAGATATTTTATATTAAATATGAACATGACTCTATTTTAGAAATAAAAAGGAATTTAAAAAAATTCTACAATTTAATAAAAATAGTACTATTCTACTTACAATTAAAATAAACACGAAACCTAATTAAATAAA
The DNA here is from genome assembly GCF_001729395.1 of Methanosphaera sp. A6. Lineage (NCBI taxonomy): Archaea > Methanobacteriati > Methanobacteriota > Methanobacteria > Methanobacteriales > Methanobacteriaceae > Methanosphaera > Methanosphaera sp. A6. The sequence continues at coordinate 189 of NZ_MAIF01000012.1, forward strand.
ATATGTAAATTTCATATTTAAATAAATAAAATCATTAAGTAAAACAGTGTAGCAGATAAAACATTAAAACAATTATTATAAAGTTTTTTAAGGATAATAATTTGTTCTACATAAAAATTATCAAAAAATGAGAGAGTGATAATGTATGACTAATATGATCGATGAAATCAAAGATCAAATTATAGAATATTTACCTGAAAAAGTAAAACTAGCAAAAGTTGAATTTGAAGGACCTGAAATTGTTATATATACAAAAAATCCTGAAATAAACAAAGATCATGGAGATATAATTCGTGCATTAGCAAAAAAAATAAGAAAACGAATAATTATCAGATCAGACAAATCAGTTCTTTCACCACCACCTGAAACAATAGACAAAGTAGAAGAAATTGTTCCTACAGATGCTGATATTACAGACATATCCTTTGATGATGTAACACACGAAGTTATTATTGAATCAAGAAAACCCGGACTAGTTATTGGAAAATATGGAACAACATCCCGTGAAATACTAAAACAAACAGGATGGACCCCAAAAATATTAAGAACACCACCAATTAATTCTGAAACAATCCAAAGAATCAGATTATCATTAAAAAGAAATAGTAAAGAAAGAAAAGAATTTTTACAAAAATTAGGAAAAAGAATCAGACGAGAACCTATGTTTGATAATGATTGGGTTAGATTAACATCACTTGGTGGATTTAGAGAGGTTGGACGATCTTGTTTATTCTTACAAACACCAAACAGTAAAGTTATATTAGATTGTGGAGTAAATGTAGCAGGTATTGATGAAAAAACAGCATATCCTTTCTTAAATGTTCCAGAATTTAATCTTCAAGATTTAGATGCAGTTATTATTACCCACGCTCACCTTGACCATACTGGTTTTGTACCATACTTATATCATTATGGATATGATGGACCTACATACTGTACTACTCCAACAAGAGATATGATGACTCTTCTCCAACAAGACCATCTTGATATCTCCCATAGAGAAGACAAACCACTTCCATTTAATATAAAAGATGTTAAAGAAACAATTAACAAAACAATTACACTAGATTATGGACAAGTTACTGATATATCACCTGATATACGTTTAACACTACATGATGCAGGACATATTGTTGGTTCTGCTATGGCCCACTTAAATATAGGTGATGGAAAACATAACTTCCTATATACTGGTGACTTTAAGAATGAACAAAGTAGATTACTTGGAACACCAAAACAACATTTTGCTCGTATAGAATCTATGGTAATGGAAAGTACATATGGTGGACGTGAAGACAACACCCCTACACGTAACACTGCAGAAAAAGAATTAGTTAAAGCAATATATGATACAATTCAAAAAGGTGGAAAAATACTTATTCCAGTATTTGCTGTTGGACGTGCACAGGAAATTATGATTGTTCTTGAAGAATTTATTAATAGAGGTATTTTAGGTAAAGTACCAGTATATTTAGATGGAATGATATGGGAAGCTACAGCTATACATACTGCACATCCAGAATTCTTAAGTAATGAATTACAAAAACAAATATTCCATGCAGGTGAAAATCCATTCACATCAGATGTATTTAATAAAGTAACAAACAATGAACAAAGACGTAAATTACTAGAAAGTAATGAACCATGCGTTATTTTATCAACATCTGGTATGTTAACAGGAGGAAATTCTGTTGAATACTTCAAAGAACTATGTGAAGATGAGAAAAACCGTATTATCTTTGTAGGATATCAGTCAGAAGGTTCATTAGGTAGAAGAATTCAGAAAGGATTCGATGAAGTTCCACTAGAAAAAGATGGAGTAACACAATTATTCCATATTAACATAGAAGTTACAACAATTGATGGATTTAGTGGACATAGTGATCGTAAACAATTAATGGAATATGTTCGTAAATTATCACCAAAACCTGATAAAATCCTAGTTTGTCATGGTGATGCATATAAAGCATTAGATCTTGCAAGTAGTATTTATAGAACATATAAAATTGAAACAAAAACTCCATTAAATCTTGAAACTACTAGATTACAATAAAAAAAAATACAACTCTCTCTTATACTCTCCTTTTTTTATTATTTTATTTTAAGTATATGAGAATTTAGAATGGAAAAAAATACTTTTTCAACAGTTATTATATTAAGTAGATAAAATCTATTTAAAAATATATAACAATTAGAAAAAAGAAATATAATTAATAAATAAAAAAAGTGAATAATAAAACGTGTCACTATTTTTTTTAAATATAAATATACATTTTAAAATTAATCATGAATAATTTTGATTAATTAATTAATTCAAAAACCTGTAGAACACAGGGGTTAGCCCAATTATCAGGGAATCTTTAATTATAGTATTAAGGAAGTTCAATAATGTTATAGGTGAAATAATGGTTACATATTCTGAAGCAGGTGTTGATATTAGTTTGGAAGAACAAACTGTACGTGCATTAACTGGAGAACTATCTGAAACATTAGATTACAGAAATATTATAAAAAATAAAGGACATTTCGCAGCATTAGTTGATTTTGGTTCACGTGCAATAGCTATGAGTACTGATGGTGTTGGAAGTAAAATATTAATTGCAAATTTAATGAATAAATTCGATACTGTAGGTATTGATTGTATTGCTATGGTTGTAAATGATATTTTATGTGTAGGTGCTGAACCAATAGCTATGGTTGATTATTTAGCAGTGGAACATCCAGATCCTGAAGTTGCAAGTCAAATAGGTAAAGGATTGAAAGTAGGTTGTCAACAAGCAAAAATAGCAATGATTGGTGGAGAAACTGCTTCATTACCTAAAATTATTAAGGATTTTGATCTTGCTGGAACTGGAATTGGAACTGTAGACAAGGAAGATATAATTACTGGTACACAAATAAAAGATGGTGATATTATCATTGGTATTGAAAGTAGTGGTGTACATAGTAATGGACTAAGTTTAGCAAGAAAGGCTTTACTTGAAATAGCAAATTTCAATGTAGATGATAAATTACCAACTGATAATTCAACCACTGTTGGAGAAGCATTACTTGAACCTACTATAATTTATGTTGATGCAATTATGGACTTATTAAATTCTGATATTGAAGTTCATGGACTTGGACACATAACTGGTGGTGGATTTAGTAACTTAAAAAGATTAAATCATGATATGACTTATATTATCAATAATCTACCTGAAACATTACCTATATTTAAAGCAATACAAGCTACAGGTATTGAAGATAAAGAAATGTATCATGTATTTAATATGGGAATTGGTTTTGCTGTAATTCTTGATGGAAAATATCAGGATGAAGCTCTTGAAATACTAAATAAATACCATAAATCATATGTTATTGGAGAAATTAAAGAAGATTCAGACAATCGTGTTCTAATAACAACAAATGAAAACAAAAAAATTGAATTATAAAACATTTAATATCGAGGAGATACATTCATGAAAATTAGCATAGAAAATGAAACTAAATTAATTGAAGAAATTTTAGAAGCATATGGCGTTGTACATAAGGAAGCTTCAATTGTTGCTGATGTTATAACTGATGGTGATCTTAAAGGATTTTCAACACATGGACTTGGAAGATTTCCACAATACATAAAAAGTATAGAAGCAGGTACTATTAAAATTGAAGGAGATTATGAAATAGAAAAAGAATCAGCTTCTTCTGCAATGATAAATGGAAATCATAAATTTGGTCATTATGTAACAGTAAAAGCTATGGATTTAGCTGTTAAAAAAGCAAGTGAAACTGGTATTGGAATTGTAGGTATACATGATAGTAATCACTATGGAATTGCTGGATATTATTCTGATTTAGCATCACTCCAAGATATGATTGGTATTGTTATATCAAATACTGAACCTGCTATGGCACCTTTTGGTGGTAAAAAAGCATTACTTGGAACTAATCCAATTACAATAAGTATTCCTACAGATGATATTCATAATTATATTTGTGTAGATATGGCTACAAGTATTACTGCTAGAGGAAAACTTTTAGAAGCTAAAAGAAAAAATGAAGAAATTCCTGAAGGTTTAGCATTAGATAAAGATGGAAATCCAACAACAGATCCTCAAGCAGGACTTGAAGGATCAATATTACCATTTGGTGGATTTAAAGGATATGCTTTAGCATTTATGTTTGAATTATTAGCAGGACCTCTTGTAAGTGCTGCTTGTGGTGATAAAGTTGAAGGTACAGCAACACCAGATGTAATGTGTACTAAAGGAGATTTATTAATAGTAATAGATCCTGAACACTTTGCTGGTTCTATGCAATTCAAATTCTATGTTGATCAATTTGTTCGTGAAATTAGAGAAGAAAATGGAGTTATTCCAGGTGACCGTGAAATTGCCATGATTAATGAACATCATGCAAATGGAATACCTGTTGATGAAGCTTTATATGAACAATTAACAGAAATTGCAAATAAAAAAGAATTAGATATTACAGCATACTTTGAGGAATAGATTTTTTCCTTAAAATAGAATATACAACAATTATAGTTAGTCATAACCAATAAATATTATTTCTTTGACTAGATAATTGTTTTTATTATTATTTTTTCTGTTTAAAGTTAACCCATTACTTCTTTTTCTTCTTGTTTTATTTCAATTATATTTTATTATATAAGCTGTAATCATTTCTTGTGTTTTAGTGTTTTGTAGTCCTATTTCCTGATTATTTGTAGTTTAGATTGTATTTATTCTATAAAAATTGTGACTCAAACTATTAACATACTTTGTTATATATAGTTTTTCCTTATGAATATGATTTAAATTCATAGAAAAATATTTTTTATTTAATTAATTAAAAATATAAATATGAGAACATAATTTTATTATTACAAATTTTTAGAGAAGTGATTATTTTTGGATAGTACAGATGTTATTTATAATGGAATTAAAGACGCCGGAATTAACTTCATAGTAAGTGTTCCATGTGCTAATTTAAAGAAGTTATTGGAATTAATTGATAAAGATGATACAATAAAACATGTACCTGTTACACGTGAAGAGGAAGGTTTTGGAATATGTGCTGGTGCATATATGGGTGGATTAAAACCTGCTATTTTAATGCAAAATTCTGGATTAGGTAACAGTGTTAATGTTTTAGCTTCCCTTATGAAATTATATAATTTTCCTATTTTAATGATTATTAGTCATAGAGGTAGTCTTGGTGAGGCTGTATATGGCCAGATACCAATGAGTAAAGCTACAACCAAAGTGTTAGATAGTTTAGATATTAGATATTATAAAGTTGATTATCCTAGTGAAAGTAGAGAAATTATTAATAAAAGTTGGAATCTATCTTTAATATCAGAAGAACCTATTGCATTATTATTTGATATTAGTTATTGGAGAAGAGGTGTTGATAATGAAAAGATATGATGCTATTAAGAAGATTATCACTGACTTAGATGATGAACTAGTTATTTCAAATATTGGATTTCCATCACGTGAATTATATGGAATAAAGGATAGAAATAATAATTTTTATATGTCTGGTTCAATGGGTATGGCTACACCTATTGCATTAGGTTTGTCCCTTGCTCTTGAGGAAAAATCAGATGATAGAAAAGTTATTGTTATTGATGGTGATGGATCTTTATTAATGAATTTTGGTGAACTTATTACAGTTTATGCACAAAATCCAAGTAATCTTATAATTGCTCTTATTGATAATGAAGCATATGGTTCAACTGGCTCACAAGAAACTTATACTTCAAAGGTAAATCTATCAAATATTGCAAAGAGTATTGGATATAATGAAGTTTACTATGTTGATGCTAGAAATAGTGTGGATAATATAGATATAAAGCAATATTTAGATAAAAAAGAACCTGTATTTTTACACATTAAAGTAAAACCTGGAAATACAAAAGCACCAATTATTGATAAAACGCCATCTCAAATAAAAAATAGATTTATGGAATCAATTAACAAAGAAAATTAACCTCCACCAATAACTCTTTTTTTTTCAATTAGATAATACAATAATATAAATATAACTTTTATTAAAAATCAATAATTTTAAAAATAAATCTAAAACAAGTAACATAAATTAAATGCTCCGACCGGGATTCGAACCCGAGTCTTCGGCTCGAAAGGCCGAAATGATTGGCCGGACTACACTATCGGAGCAACTAACTTAAATTTATATAATAAATATAAACTCATATTTTTTTAAATGGGGCCGGGGCCGAGAATCGAACCCGAGTCACGGGATCCACAGTCCCGAAGAATAACCACTATCCTACCCCGGCATTTAAAAACCCATTACGAAATCCCTTATCTAAAGTGCGGGAGCAGGGATTCGAACCCTGGGAGGCCTACGCCAACAGGTCCTAAGCCTGTCCCCTTTGGCCAGCTCGGGCACCCCCGCATATAAAATACTTGTATCCGCAAACTTTATTTAGGAATGTTTCGCTTAAAGTGTTCTAGAATCTAAAATCATACCAAATTATAAATAAGAAAGGTTCTAGAAAATGCTCCGACCGGGATTCGAACCCGAGTCTTCGGCTCGAAAGGCCGAAATGATTGGCCGGACTACACTATCGGAGCAAAATTTATAATTGTAAAATGGGCCCAATGGGGTTCGAACCCATGGCCGCCCGGTTATGAGCCGGGCGCTCTACCTGGCTAAGCTATGGGCCCAAAAGAATTATAGCGCCGTCGACAGGACTTGAACCTGTGACCAATCGGTTAACAGCCGAACGCTCTACCTACTGAGCCACGACGGCACATGACAAATTCATCTTACAATAGTTTATTTATAACTACGTATATATAAACTTACCTATCAACTATAAAAATAAGTTATTATTAGTTTTCAAGGCACAATATAATGTTTGTTTTCATACTATATAAACGTTACGGTTATGTTTTTTAATAGCAAAAAAATAGTGTAAAAAACGAAAAACATCTTAAATACCTACTTTATACTGGATCAGAAATAAATATTACAGTAAAAAAATTCTCATAGAGATATTTATAATTAATGAAAAATAAACTACATAATAGGATATGTTATTAATCTAAGGAGATTTATAATAAATGGATGTTATTGAAAAAATAAAAAATAAAGAAGTATTTGACCTACTTATCGAAGCTAACAAAATAACAGAAAAAATTCATGGAAAAGATGTAAGTCTTGAAAGAGCTCTTTTCTTATCATGGTGGTGCGAAAAAGGAGATTGTAAATTCTGTTATATGTCATCACAAAAAGACAGAATTCAAAATCCAGATAAAGCACGTAGACATGTGAAGGGAATATATGCTGAAGCAGAACTTACAAAGAGAATGGGATGGAATATTGAATTTTTATCTGGAGGATATGGAGTATATTCTACTGATGAAATAAGAGAAATCTCAGAAAACATATACTACATTACAGACAAACCTGTATGGTTAAATATAGGTATAACTGATGAATTAGATGCATATGGCGAAGAAATTATAGGAGTAACAGGAGCTGTTGAAACTGCAAATCCCAAATTTCACAATGAAATATGTCCAAGTAAATCAATTACAGATATTAAAAACATGCTAATACAAGCAGATAATCTTGGATATAAAAAAGCAATAACTATTATCATTGGCCTTGGAGAAGAAATCGATCATCTAAATGATTTATTTAATTTAATAGAAGAATTAGATATTGATCGTATTATATTCTATTCCCTAAATCCACATCCAGATACCACATACCATTTAACACCACAACCTGCATCATTATACTATGCTAGTATCGTTGCTAGTATAAGAATTAGATTCCCACATATAGAAATAATTACTGGAACATGGACAGATAACCTTGCAAATATAGGAGTACTTCTAAAGGCTGGAAGTAATGGATTAACAAAATTCCCATTATTTAAAATGTATGGAAATCGTTTTGGTAAGCGTGTTGAAGAAGAAGTATACTGGTCAAATCGTAATCTTATTGGAAGCTTTTCTAATATGGATCTATTAACACAAGGTGATAATCTACGACCTGAACTTGATCCATTTATACAAAGATATATTGATATGTGTTATGAAAACTTAGATATTAAAAAAATATAACACAGAAACTTATAATTAAAAAATATATTTCAAGTAACTAATATTGACTATATTCAATACTAAAAACACTATATTAATATATTA
>NZ_MAIF01000013.1:0-9631 GCF_001729395.1 Methanosphaera sp. A6
GATGTTTTTAGAAGAATAATTACTTTTTTTGTTAAGTCTAGTTAATTACCTAATCTATCTAATAAATCATGAATTGTTGTTTATGTATCTATTTTTGGCCTTTAACTATTAAGGGATTGACCTTTAAAAACTAAAATATATTAAAAGTTAAGTAATTAACTCTATTCTAGTTTTTCACACGTATTTTACTTTATATTTTTTAAGATTTCTCATTAATTTTTTTAAATCCTGTTTATAATTATTTTCTTGCTTTAAAAACATTAAATAAATTTATAAATCAATAAAATAGAAAACTAGTATTAACTCTACTCATGAATAATACTTTGAATATGTAGAAAAGTGAAACTAGAAAGAAGTATCAAGAACAAAATTATCTGTGCTAAAATGTGATTTTGTTAAATCTAAAAATATTAATCCATTATGTTTTGGCAATGACCCCTTATTTAATAAAATATTATTAATTATGTGAAACATAAATAAATACTAATAATCTATTAGTAAAAACAATAATTTTAATATAAAAGAACTGTTTTTTATTTTAACTTAATTATAATTTTTATTTATTTATAAAAAAATATATGGGAGGAACAAATCAGTGTCTAATGAAATAGATGTAGATTATTTTCAAAAAATAATTAAAAAATTAGAATCTAGAGTAGATTATGTAGATATAAGAGTAGGAGATTCTACTAGTAATTCTATAGTAATGAAGGATAGTAAAATAGATAATGTGGATACTGGAATAAATTTTGCAGTTGGAATTCGTGTACTACAAAATGGTGCATGGGGTTCAGCATTCACCTCAGATATAAATAAGGTGGAAGATGTGGCAAATAAAGCAACAATACTTGCAAATCAATTAAGTAGTGATGTTGAACTAACTCCGGCAAATCCACAAGAAGATACAGTTGAATCAAAAGCAAAAATTAAGATAGATGATGTTACATTCGAAGATAAAATTAGTTGCATGAAAGAAGCAAATGATGCTGCTCAACTAGATGGTATACAAAGTACAAACATCACATATTCAGAAGTAGAAGGAACTAATTTACTTCTAAGTAGTGAAGGAACATGTATTCTTTCAAATAATAATAGAACAATCTTTTCTATGAATGCTGTTGCATCAAATGGTGAAGTTATGCAAATAGGACATAAAAGTCTCGGTGGTGTACAGGGTTTTGAAATAATTAAAGATGCAGATTTAGAATCATTTGGAAGAAGTATTTCTGAAAAAGCAATAGGATTACTCGATGCAAAAACACCACCATCTGGTGATTTTCCAGTTATATTAGATCCTGAACTTGCAGGAGTATTTATACATGAAGCACTAGGTCATGCTTCAGAGGCAGATATTATACTTCAAAATGATTCAATACTAAAGGATAAACAGGGACAAAAGATTGGATCTGATTTAATAACTGTTGTAGATGATGCAACAAGAGAAGATGCATTTGGATATTATGCATATGATGTTGAAGGAACTAAAACATCTAAAAATGTTCTAGTAGAAAAGGGTGTACTTAAATCAGTTCTTAGTTCACGTGAAACTGCAAAAAAATTAGGACGTCAATCAAGTGGAAATGCAAGATCCATAATTAAAGATCAACCGATTGTACGTATGAGTAATACATATATCCAACCTGGAGAATCATCATTTGATGAATTAATTGAAGATATGTCAACAGGAATTTATCTTAAAGGATCTCGTGGTGGACAAGTAGATACTGGACGTGGAGTATTCCAATTTAATGCAGTAGAAGCATATACTATAAATAATGGTGAACTTGATGATCATATAAGGGATGTATCCTTGTCTGGAAGTACATTAGATATATTAAATAATGTAACAGGAGTAGGATCTGACTTTAAATTAAGTGTAGGGTTCTGTGGTAAAGATGGTCAAACAGCACCTGTAGGTGATGGGGGACCTCATATAAGAGTAAGTAAGGCAACTGTTGGTGGGGTATAAAAATGCAATGTGGATTATTAACTGAAAAAGAAGGTAATCTTCTTCTTAAAATAGCACGTGATAATATTCGTTGTTATCTAGAAAATAAGGACTATCAAATACCAGAAGATATTCCCTCAATTTTTAGGGAAAAATTAGGTGTATTTGTAACTTTGAATATTAATAATAATTTAAGGGGCTGTATTGGTTATCCAGAACCATATAAACCATTAATTGATGCTGTTTTAGATGTTTCAATAGCAGCTGCAGTAAATGATCCACGTTTTATGCCATTAACATTAGATGAATTTCAAAATATTACTATTGAAATAAGTGTACTTACAAAACCTACAAAAGTAATAGTTAAGGATTATAATGAATATCTTGATAAACTAGAAGTAGGTGTTGATGGTTTAATTATCGAATCTGATTATAATAGGGGTTTATTACTTCCACAAGTACCTATAGAACAAAACTGGGATATTGAAGAGTTTCTTGAAAATTTATGTTATAAGGCAGGCTTAGCCTCTGATGCATGGATGAGTGCTACAACAGACATATTTAAGTTTCAAGCACAAATATTTCAAGAATAGGATAAATTATTTTAGAATAACATATAAGGAGAATGAAACATGAAATTGCCACATATACCAACACCAGATGAAATTATTGACAAGGCATTTAACAGGGCAAGTAAAGCAGCTTCTAAAGTTAGAAGTTCAAAATTACATCCACGTGTAAAGGGTAAGAGAATTGAAGAAGTAAGAGTAGATACAGCATGTGATATTATTACAAGCACATTTAATGGAATTGTTGTAGGAACACCTATAATAGAGGAATTACCAGAATTCTATCAGGATTATATTGATATAGTAGTAGGTGTAGATCAGTATAAACATTCATTAGGTGCAGTTTTCTGGGCTTTAGGTGTTATAAAACAAATTCAATCACAATACACTAGCAGAATAAGAAAGTCAGATTCACTTAGTGCTATTCCAATAAGAAAAGAAGCATATGGTAGAATAGTATCTATTGTTAAAAGAATAGAAGATGAACTTGACTTTTTAGATTTCTGTAAACGTGAACTAAAAAATATGCCTAATATAAATTTTGATGCTATAAGAGTAGTTATTGCAGGTTTTCCAAATGTTGGAAAATCCACATTACTAAATAATATTACTGATGCAAGTCCTAAGGTAGCAAATTATCCATTTACAACACAAGGATTACAGATAGGAAATTATGAATTGGGATATAAGAAGTATCAAATTATAGATACTCCTGGTTTACTTGATAGATCTATTAATGATATGAATGAAATTGAATTAAATGCTATAGCAGCATTGGAACATTTAGGTAATATTATCATATATATTTTCGATCCATCTGAAACTTCAGGATTTTTAATGGAAAATCAGTATTTATTATATGCTGAAATTAAGAAGGTATTTGAAACACAGATGATTTGTTTATTTAATAAAACTGATTTATTAGAAGATGATAGTGTTATTGAGGAATATTCTCAAAAAATAGATGATCCTATATTCAAGACAAGTATTAATGATTTAAGTAATATTAGTGATATTAAAAATTTAATTGAAGAATTAGGAGAATCATTTACTCCAGAAGATAAATACACAGAACAATATGCACTTCGTCATCCTAGAAAATAGAAATATTGCAGTATTTTTTTATTTTCTCAACTACTTTTTTTTTAAATATATAATTAACGTATTTTTACCATTATTTTTCAGTGTTTTAATTAAATAAGTCTTTTTTAAAAATTTTAAGTTAAGAATAAATTTACAAACTTATATATACTTTAAGTTAAACATTATTGTATAACTAAATTATTTAAATTTAGGACAATTCTGGAGGATTGATTTCAATGCAAAAAGTAAATGTAGAATCAAAAGATGAAGAGAAAACAGAAGAAGAATGTCAATGTAACGCACAAACTGATGAAAAAACTGAAGATTACAAAGTATATGGTGCAGATGAAACAGAGAATGCAACTAATGAAGAATCAAGAGATGCTGCTGATGATGCAAAAAAAGCAGCAGAGAAAATGTTAAATGATGTTTACGCAACATTTAAATCAAAACAAAAAGAATGGAATAAAACATTTGAGGAATACACAGCAAATAAACCTCTAATTGATTTATTTGAATATGATGACTGTTTAGTTCTTAAAATGGATTTACCAAGAGTAAAAAAAGATGATATTTCAATTACAATGGCTCCAGATTCTATTGAAATAACTGCAGAATTCCCTTCTATTGAAGATGAAAATAAAGAAGTTAAAATATTAAGGAGAGAAAGATGTACAGGTAGAACTAAAAATATCATACCAATACCTGTTGATGTAAAAGTAGAAGATGTATCTGCTTCATTTGAAAACTTTGAATTGGTAGTAACTCTTCCTAAAGTAAAACCTAAAAAAGTAGATGTTGAAATAGTATAATTTTTCTTTTCTTTTTTTATTTCTTTAGAAATAATATTTTATTTTTTAATAGTATAAGAACTCTTTTTAAATTTATTTATCTCTTTTTAATAACATTATAATAATTACACTATACAGATGTATATATTATATAATAAAATTTTTTAATTAATAGGTGGTATTATGAAACCTTATGTTATTTTAATTAGTTCTGCATCAGGTATTGGTAAGTCAACAATAGCATCAGAAGTAGCAAATACTCTGGGAATTAAGTATTTGATAGAAACAGATTTTATAAGGGCAATAGTAAGAGGTATTATAGGGTCAGAATATGCGCCAGCTCTACATAAATCATCATACAATGCATATACAACACTAAGAGATACATATAATTTTAAATCAGAGGAAGAGTTAATTACTGCAGGATATGAAGAACATGCTTCATTTGTAATTCCTGCTATAGAAAAAGTAATTTCAAGATGTGTTTTAGACAATGATTCAATAGTAATTGAAGGAGTACATCTAGTTCCAGGTTTAATTAATATAAAACAATTTGAAGATTTGGCTAATATTCATTTTTTTGTATTAACAGTTGATGAAAAACAACACCAGGAAAGATTTATACAAAGGGCTCTTGCCATAAAAAGAGGTGGAACACAGATTGATTACTTTAAGGAAAATAGAATAATTAATGATGCTCTAGTTAGTCAAGCAAAAACACTCAATATTCCAGTAATTTTCAATAATAATAAGGATACAACAGTAAAAAAGGTATTACAGTACATAAATGAAGTATCAAGAATTGTGTTTGTAAGACATACAGTTGATGATATAGATTTAGAAAGGGAGATTATAACTAAGCATGGTGGAAGAATAACTGATATTTCATATTATATTCCAGAATTTAAAGAACCATTAACGAGAATTGTGGAAAATTATGAGGATAATACATCCTCTGGTAAATTTATAAATGTAATAGAACATGAAACTAAACAAAAAGAATCATTAGGAACATTATATGAATTATCAAACAATATACATAGTCATCATTTATATGCACCAGATGAAAATAAATTAAACGATATAATTCAGGAATTAAAAGAAAATAATCTTTTATATGATGAAAATCTTGTAAAAAAATAAATACATATTGCATATATAAATTTAGTATAGATAAAAGAGGAATTAAAAACATGGATGAAAAAACATTTAATAATAATGATTTAATGAAATCAGATTGTCCAGTATGTGGAGGACATAAAACATTATCAATAACAAATAAAACAGATAATATTCCCTACTTTGGAGATATTCTAGAAACTTCTGTGTCCTGTTCAGAGTGCGGATATCAATCATCAGATAGTATATCATTGGAACATAATGAACCTGCACGTTTTACTCTTAAAATAAATAATACTAAGCTAAATACAAGAGTTGCAAAGTCACAGACAGCAACAATAACAATACCACATTTAGGTCTAAAAGTTGAACCTGGACCAAAATCTGATGGTTATGTTTCAAATGTGGAAGGTATTTTAAATAGATTTGAAGAAGCAGTATTAAGGGCAATAAAACTTGAAGGTGCAGAAATATCAAAAGAAGTTCAAGATAATGCATTGAATATCATAGAACTTATTACTAAGGTTAAAATGGGTGATATGGAAGTTGATTTAATACTAGAAGATCCATTTGGAAATAGTGTTATTGATGATGATGATGCTCAAAAAGAGTTATTAACACAAGAAGAAGCAGATAAATTACAAACTGGTTTTACAACAATAGACCAGTAAGAGTATATGGTGGTTAATATGACAGTATTAGATATAATAGAAAAAAGATACAGTGTAAGAGGATATGAGGATAGGCCTGTTGAAGATGAAAAATTACAACAAGTATTAAAAGCAGCACAACTTGCTCCTACAGGAGTTAATAGTCAAGCATTTAAAATATATGTTATTGACACAAAAAAACATGAACAAAAACTAAGAGAAGTATATGATAATGACTGGTTTGTTGAAGCTCCAATAGTACTTGCAGTTGTAAGTAAGGCAAATGATGCATGGACAAGACCATGGGATTTAGAAAATCTTAATGAGATTGATGCAACAATAGTAATGGATCATATGATATTAACTGCAACAGAACTTGGTCTTGGAACTTGTTATATTGGTGCATTCCATGAAAGACCATTAATTGAACTTCTTGATTTATCTGAGGAATATCATCCAGTATTGTTGACTCCACTTGGTTATCCTGATGCTAAACCAAGAGAAACAACACGTAAAAGTATAGAAGAACTTGTTGAATATATATAATATTCACCTATTTTTATTATTTTTATAGATTATTAATTATTAATTAAATAACTATTATTTATATTGAAGTTTTAATAAATACATAGTATTTAATGAAAGATATCTCTTATTGTGTACAGGGAGATATGTGTAACTTTTTAATCATTCTAATCTAGAATCATCTTTCTACACTATGTTAATAAATAAGTTAAAATTGAAAAATAAGTTGATAAAAGTCATATCTAATAAAAATAAAGAATATTAGTAAATATTAAAAAAAAGTATGAAGAAATTTACTTAAAATAAGTTATCTTCGTCATCTTCATCATTATCTGGTTTATCATTGATTTTGAGGGTAGCTTTTACATCCATACTTAATGCATCACAGTCAGCTTTAATTGCATCGAGGTGTTTTAATATTCTTATTTTTTCTTCATTTATTCTTTCAATGTTTGTGTATGGATATGTTGATTCTTTTAACATCTCATATTCTACTGTGGAGTATGGGTAGTCATTTAATTGTTTACATACATTAACAAGTACGTCTCCAAGGAATTTGTTCATTTCTACTTTTACTCTTTCTCTTATCATTTTGTCGTCGTCAAGGTTTTCTTTCATGAGACGTACTACTTCAGCTTTTGCAAAAGGTAATTTTTCTTCATTTTCATCCATGTATTCTTCTGTGTTTGCTTCTGTTTTGTCTACTTCTACATCTTCTACTTCGGTAGTTTTATTCATTTCTTCAAAATCGTCCATATTATTACCTCATATATATTATACTCAGTTTGTATTCTAAGTATTATTATTATATTTGTTATTTAATACTAATAAAGATGATGTTTATTTTTATTTTTTGATTAAAATATTGATAGTTTCAATTACTAATTTTAATTATATTTAGGGTAACTTTTATTTATTGAAAGATATTTTTTAGTTTATGATGATATGTTCATAAAATATTCAAACTTAAATCTAGTGTCTGTGCACTATTTGTTATAAATCCACTTGAGATAACATCAACATCAAGTGTAGCATACTTTGTAATTGTTGCAGGTGTTATACCACCACTTACCTCAATAATCACATCATCCCGTAGATGACGTTGTTTGAGAGTTACTAGTACTTCTTCAATTTCATCAGGATTCATATTATCTAACATTACAATATCTGCACCAAACATACTTGCACGTATAGCATCATCTAAATTTTCAACTTCAATCTCAATTTTCTTTGTGAAACTAACATTTTCCTTAGCCCTATCAATAGCTTCAATAACACCACCCACAACTTGTATATGATTATCCTTTATAAGTACACAATCATCTAATTTAAATCTATGTGTATCCCCACCACCAATTTCAACAGCTTTTTTTTCAAGTTTTTGAAGTCCAGGTGTTGTTTTACGAGTACATGCAACACGTATTTTTGGATTTATTTCATGAACTTTCTTACATGTGTTAGATACAAGTGTGGCAATTCCACTAAGATGCATTAAATAATTAAGAATTGTTCTCTCAACCATTAATATATCCTTTGCTTTTCCTTCAAATTCAAGAATAACATCACCCTTATGAATTTCATCCCCATCTAGAAAACTACTAGAGATATTTAGATTAAATTCATTGATAATATAATGGGCAACATCCATTCCTGCAAGAATTCCCTCATCTTTACATAATATTTCTGCTTGTGCCCATTTATCTTCTGTAACTAAACTGTTAGTTGTAATATCCTCAAATCCTATGTCATCATAAACATTTTCTATAATTCTATTATCACTAAAAATACTCATTATTCTCCTTCCATATTTAATTATTATATAATTATTAAGTTTTATTTCTTTAAAATAATTAAGTATTAAAGAATATATAGTAGTATATAATTATAAAAGAATAATTTTTTTCAATAATTTAAAAAAAGAGGTTATTAATATTATAGAATTAACTTTTTTAGGTACAGCATCAGCAATTCCTACAAGATCAAGAAATCATACATCAATAATAATTAAGATATCCAATAGAATGATTCTCTTTGACTGTGGTGAAGCAACACAAAAACAAATTATGGAAGCTGGAATAAGTCCTATGAAGATAGATGATATATACATAACACACTTACATGGTGATCATATTCTAGGTCTTCCAGGTATTGTTCAATCATTAGCATTTCGTGGAAGAACAAGACCATTACATATTTATGGTCCAAGAGGAATAAATGAATTAATAGATCATATAAGACATATGGGCTTTTATACGATAGGATATGAATTAATAACCCATGAAATAGAAGATGATGGGATTCTATATCAACAAAATGATTTTAGAATATTATCTAGAAAAATGAAACATACTGTTGTTGATTATGCATATAAAATCGAGCAATTAAGACAACCTAAGTTTCTAAGACAGAAAGCTATTGAATTAGGCATACCTCCAGGTCCACTATTTGGAAAACTTCAAGCAGGAAAAGAAGTAACAGTAGATGGTAAGATAATAAAACCAGAACAAGTGTTAGGACCACCACGTGAAGGTGTAAAAGTAGTATTTAGTGGGGATACAATTCCACAAGAATCTATGATAGACTTTGCAGAGAATGTTGATGTGTTGATACATGAGGCAACATTTACCAAGGACATTAAAGAAAAAGCATTTGAAAATGGACATACTGTAGCAGAAGATGCAGCAGTAATTGCTAAAAAAGCTAATGTTGAACAATTAATATTAACACATTTATCAAATAGGTACACATCCTCAAAACCATTACTTGATGAGGCAAAGACCATATTTGAAAATACTGTATATGCAGAGGATTTAATGGTTGTTATTATAGAGAATAAAAAACCAGTACAAATAAATTTCAAAAAATAACATAATTTATAGATGATAGTTGTTAATTATTATTTCTTTAGAAAGATTTTTCTTAAGATAACTTTTAATTATTTATAGA
>NZ_MAIF01000014.1:0-6125 GCF_001729395.1 Methanosphaera sp. A6
ACTTATTCTATATAAAAAGGGTTTAATGAATAAAAAAAAATTAAACACCTTCTTTTTTTATAACTTCTTTTTTTAATATTAAACAAAAATAGGAAAGTAATTACACATGTCTGAAGTTGATAAATTAATTAAAAATATTTATAATAAATTAGAATGTTCTAAATACATTATAGATCATTCCACCACAGTTTATGAAAGAACCAAAGATATTACACCCCATTATGACAATATTGATTTAGATCTTATTAAAGCTGGAGCAATGTTACATGATGTTGGAAGAACTGTTACAAATGATATTAAACATGCATACCTTGGAGCAGATCTACTTCGTCAATTAAATGTTGATGAAAAAATATGTAAAATAACAGAACGTCATATTGGTGCTGGAATAAGTGCTAAAGAAGCCCAAAAATTAAGATTACCACCACGTAATTACATACCCCAAACTCTTGAGGAAAAAATTGTTGCACATGCAGATAATCTTGTTCATGGAACAGAACCTGTGGATTTAGATTTTGTTATTAATAAATGGACAAAAAAAGGCATGGCTACAGAATCAATAGACAGACTTATTAAATTACATAATGAATTAATAAAGTAGATGATTAACATGACAATAGCAATTTATACTGGATTATCAATTTCATTTAAAGAAGCTAAAACAATATTAGATGCTACGTATTATCCTCCTGTAAAAAGAGGCGATATTGATGAATTACTCTCAAAAAATGATAATATTGAAATTATTGGTATAATAGATGGCGTTTTTCATCAAAGTCCTGCTGTAGCTCATAAAGAAATTTTAAGAGCATTGAAAAGGAATATTACTGTTGTTGGTGGTGCTAGTATGGGTGCACTTCGTGCTTGTGAATTATATCCATATGGTATGATTGGAATTGGAACTATTTTTAATGACTATAAAAAAGGTGTTATTGACTCTGATGATGATGTTTCTGTTGCTTTAAATCCAGATACCTTAGAGCAATTATCTCAACCCTGGATTAATCTTAAATATAATTTTGATAACGCAAGAAAAGACAAAATCATTACACAAGAAGAGGAAGATGAATTATTAAAAATTGCAAAAGACACCTATTATCCTAAACGTTCATTTGAATATACAATTAGAAAATCAAGTCTATCTCCAGAAAATATAACAACGTTACTTAACTATATTAATAAAAATAAAATAGATATAAAACACGATGATGCAAAAAAGGTTATACAATACATTAAAAAAATAAGTAAACAATGATAATATGAAAATAGAAGAGAAGATAGAGAAATTAAAAGAATATTTGAAAGATAAAAAATCAATACTAGCATTTAGTGCTGGTTCAGACAGTACACTCATAGCATACATTTTATCACAAGTAAGTCCCAATTCAGTACTTGTTACAATAGACAATAACATGATGCCAAAAGACTTTATAAATTATACAAAAGAAAAAGCAAAAGAATTAAATTTAAAACATGACGTAATAAATGTTAACTTTCTAAAAAACCCAGAATTCATATCAAACAACCAAAAACGCTGTTATAACTGTAGAAAAATAATGTACTTAAAAATCCAAGAACTATCCTATTTTAATGAATATGATTATTTCTTAGAAGGAACCAATCTAACAGACCTTCTTGAAGATAGACCTGGAATTTTAGTAAGAAAAACATACAACATGACAAGTCCCCTAATAGAATGTGGTATAACAAAAAATGATGTATTTAATATGATAAAATACTTAAATCTCACATACTCCCATAACACAACATGTCTTGCAACTAGAGTAAAAACAAATGAAGAAGTAAGCATGGAAAAATTTAAATTAATAGATGAAGCTGAAACATATCTAAAAAAATACATAAAACAAGAAAATATCCGAGTTAGATTTGATTCATATACTGCAACAATATCAATAGATGAACCTCTTGAAGTACTAGATAAGAATTTAATAAAAAATATAAGAGACAAGCTTCAAGAATTAGGTTTTAAAAAGGTATTATTAGACATAACAGGATATATGAAAACAAAACTCACATATAACATAGATAATAACATATACTTCTATAAATTACCATATAACATAGATTTAAAAAGAACTTATGAAAATATAATTGAAAATACAAAACTAGGAGAAGAAAGTAAATTAAATTCAAAAACCATAAACTATGAGGATATAACTATTGAAGATAATGGTAAAATAAGTATGCCTGAAACTAATGACTTTATTGATAAATTCAATAAAATTCTACCTTCAATTGAAAGAAAAATATAGAATATAATCTACTATATTCTTCTTTTAATAAAATAATAATTTAAATTATTGAATCATAGCACGCATTAAATCACTTGATCTTACAAGACCAATTGGTTCATCAGCCATATTCAATACAGGAACTTGTTCTATATTATATTGCCTTAGAATATTCGCACATTCTTTAACAGAAGTTTTACGAGTAACAGATACTAATTTATCTCCAGCAACATCTTTAACTATTTTATCAGAAAATTGTAATCTATTTTTTAAAATATACATTACACTCTGACTATTCCATGTCCATTTATCTCCCTCAGTACTTACTGAACTGTTATGTATAGTTTGTTCTTCAACAACCCTACTTTCATTAATAAAGTCAGTTTCTGTTAAAATACCAGATGCTTTACCATCATCATTTAATGATATTACTGACTTAAAATTAAAGAAGTTAGTAATAGAATATGCTATAGGTAATGGTGTTTTATCCCATACCGTTGGGACATTACGTACCATATATTTTTCAACAGGTTCAGTATTATTAATCTTCCATAATGCTTTATTAGTTATATCTGCCGAAGTTACAATTCCCACTAATTTATTATCCACAGTAATTGGTACTCTACGAATATTATTATTAATCATTTTACGAGCAACTGAATTTACATCTTCATCTGGAGCTGCAGTTATAGGATTTCTTGACATAATCATTGCAACTTGATCTTCATCAGGATTTTTAATAAGATCAGATCTTGTTATTACTCCTGCAAGTTCTCCTGTATGTTTTTTAACAATTGGTACACCAGATAATTTCTCTTCTCTTAAAATTTCATAGATACTACTGACTGTCCCTGGAACTGATCCTGCCTGAACATTTTCTGTCATTATTTCACTTATTTTCATGATAATCACCTGTCCATGTATTTTTAAAACAATTAATTAAAATAATAATTACTATTGTCAATTACTATAATATTTAATCATTACTAATAAGATATGTGATTAAGATATAAAAATAGTTAATTAAAAAAAAGAAATAAAATATAAAAAAAAGTAAAGGAAAGATTATTATTTAGCTTCAATAATAGTTTTACCATTCATATATGGTATTAATACATCAGGTATTTTAATACTTCCATCTTCTTGTTGATAATTTTCTAAAATACAACATATAGTTCTTTCTGTAGCAATTGCTGTACTATTTAATGTATGTAATATTTGAGCATCACCAGCACCTGCTTTTCCATAACGTGTATTGATTTTTCTTGCCTGATAATCCTTACAATTAGTACAAGATACTAATTCACGATATGTTCCAGAACCAGGGAACCATGCTTCAAGATCATATTTTATTGCTGCATTATCATTTAATGCTGAAGATACTATAGCTACAATTTGATAAGGTAATCCAAGTTTCTGATAGATTCCTTCAGTTACTTCTAATAATTTCTCATGTTCTAAAGTTGAATTTTCCGGTGTAGCATAGATGAATTGTTCTACTTTTTCAAATTGATGTACTCTAAAAATTCCCAAAGTATCTTTTCCATGGGATCCTGCTTCTTTTCTAAAACATGTGGAAAGAGCACAGTACCTTAATGGTAAATCTTCAGAATCTATGATTTCATTTCTATGTAGAGCTGCTAATGTTTGTTCAGCAGTAGCTATTAGATATAAATCCTCATTCTCAACCTTATATAATGTTTCTTCAAATTCACCCAATTCAGATGTTTCTTCTGCAACCTCACTTTTAATAAAGAAAGGTGTTTGTAGAGGAGTATATCCCTTATCTTTTAATTCATTTAATGCAAATTGAATTAATGCTAAGTTTAAGAATAAAATATCCTGTTTTAAATAATAAAAACGTGACCCTGCAATTTGAGAAGCAGTGTCTGTGTCAGCACCATCAATTAAATTGATTAAATCAACATGATTTAATGGTTCAAAATCAAATGATGGAAAATCACCATTTGTTCTTATGACTTCATTATCATCTTCAGTATCAGAAACAGGTACGTTTTCATCTATAATATTACCTACTTTATACCTATATTCATCACGTATTCTTTCATATTCTTCAATTTTAGGTTCTAATTCTTTAATATCAGAAGCTACTTTTTTGGATTTGCTTATAACTTCTTCAAGATTTCCATCTTTTTTTGCTTGTTTAAATGATTTAGATAATTTATTTTTTTCAGAACGTAAATTATTTAGATTTTGTAATCCTTCTCTCCATAAATTATCATACTCAATAACTTTTTCAACATTAATAGTATCCCTAAATCGTTTCTTTTCAGAGTCAAATATTTTATTTGGTTCTTCCCTGAATAATTTTATGTCTAACAACTATTATTTCTCCTTTATTATTTATCTATTATTTAATCATCCACTACTTCTAAATCTTTATCAGAATATACATCAGTACCTGCTAATTTATCAAATAATCGTGAAGGATAGTTCATTATTTTTCCAATTATAATATCGAAAATTAAAGGTACCCAAAAGAGTTTTGTTAAATTTCTAATAAATGCACTTTTATATGTCATATATCCTTCAGAATCAGAAACATATAAGTGAAGAATCTTTTTACCTATTGTTTTATTTGTTTTAGCTTCAAATAATGTGAAATAGCCCATTGTTACCAGAATTAATACTACATATGGATAATAAGCCAATGTAACTTGAATATTTAATAATGCAAGTAATATATATAAAATATTATCTATCAAGGAAACAAATAATGTTACTATTATTGCATCTATTATTAAAGCTTCTGTTCTTAATATAAAATGTTCCATAAAATCACTTAACATACTCTTGGTACAGGATCTGCTATTGGAGGTTCAATTAATCTTTCTCCACCAATGATAGTTTCCATTATTACATGTTTTTTATCTGTAACTTCACCAATAATTTGGGCATCTTTTCCATATTTAGTTTTTTGTATAGCTTGTAATACATCTTCAGCATTTTCTGCTTCTACACCCATTACAATTTTACCTTCATTTGCTACTTCAAATGGATCAATACCCAACATATCAGATACAGCCTCTACTTCAGGTTTTATTGGAATTCTTTCCTCATCTAACCTCATACCCACATTTGCCTTATTTGCCATTTCATTTAATGCATTGGCTATTCCACCACGTGTTGGATCTTTCATTGCTGTAATTGTTCCAACTTTTTGAGCAGCTTCAACCATACCCCATACTGGTGCCACATCAGATTTTAGTTCTGTTTCATAACCAAAACCTTCTCTTTTAGACATTATTGCCATTCCATGGTCACCCACACTACCAGTGATGATAACTTTGTTTCCAACTTTAAGACCAGCATCAGATACTATATTTTCTTTTTTACCTACTCCAATACCTGCAGTTGCTATTATCATTCCATCAAGTTTGTCACTATCAATTACCTTAGTATCTCCTGTAATAATTGCAGCACCTACTTCTTGACAAGTTTCATCCATGGATTTAACAATTTTTTCTAAGTCTGAACGTTCAAAACCTTCACTTATTACCATTGCATTGTTTAAAGATAATGGTTTTACTCCCATAACAGAAATATCATTTAATGTTCCTGCAGCTGATATTCTACCAATATCTCCTCCAGGGAAAAATAAAGGTTGTACTGTATGACTATCAATAGTTGTTACTATAACATGCTCATCATCAATAGGTATTGTTGCACTATCATCTAATGCTTCCAAACCTATTCCACCATTTACACTAGTTTTTGAGACATTATTTAATATTATATCTGAAATCATACCTTGCATGACTTCTCCACCAGCACCATGTACCATGTTTATTTTATCATCATTATATGCCATAGTAAATTCCTTCCATGTTGTTTTAATAAAAAAAATATAAA
>NZ_MAIF01000015.1:0-2381 GCF_001729395.1 Methanosphaera sp. A6
CTTCTTTGGAAGCATCTTCAATGGTTTTTACAGTTAATCCATCTTCTTGTGCTTTTTTCCAGGATTTTCCACCTTCTCTTAAACCTACTATAACATTTAGGCCACTGTCATGCATATTGAGGGATTGACCTCTACCTTGACTACCGTATCCTATTACTGCAATAGTTTTGTTTTCTAATACATTTGTATTTACATCGTCGTCATATAAAACTTTCATGTTATCGAGTACTCCTTAAAATTTTATGAATTCTATATAGATTTTCTTTTACAGTTAATGATTTTGTTTAAACTTATATAAAGGTTTTCTTTATTTTATTATAAAATTCATTTCCATCATAGATTTAGTAAATAAGTTATAGTTAATATGAAATATTCATAGAAACATATACTTAATATAAAGTGATTTAATTACATGTATTAAATTACAATTCATAAACATTAACTTAAATACAATAAAGTAAGAGAGGTTATTAGCTATGAATTTTCAAGATATTTGTAAGAATATTTTTAGATTTTTTAAAAAAAATAACCACACAGAAGAAAATCCAACTAAAAAACAAAATAACACCAACAATATAGATACTTCGTCTATTTCAACAGACATAATTTCTTCAAATAGAAAAACATCTAATGACTTAACATCTTCTGATATAGATTTCAACTCATATTTTAAAGATCTTAAAAAGACGTTACTTGGTAGAGATACTATTTTTCTAGTTAATGATACAAATAATGAAATAAGACAACATTATGATAAAAGCTATGTTGGACATATTGATTATAATAAATTCATTAAAAGTCAAAGGCAAAAAAAACATTATTTTAACAAACAAGGTATGAATTATGCCTTTTTTGCAATACCAGATAAAAGTATACTTCAAAAGAATAGATTACCCTTTAAAACAAACACTCCCTATAGGCATGTGGATAAACTAGGGGAGGTAGTATATGATCTTAAGGATGTAGTTGATGAAACAGATTGTGATATAACTGATTCACATATTAAAAGAACAGCAGGTCCTAAAATAAATGCATACATATTATCAAAATTTCATGATAAAAGCTATGAATACTATTTAGAGAAAATATATGAAAAAATTAAGATATATCATGTAGAAAAATATAAGGGAGACTTAATGAGTCAAAAAAATTGGTCATATGGCGAAGGTGAATTAAAGGATAAGTATTACTACGTACCTACAGATGCAGTGAATTTAGTTAATGAATATGAAACTCTTATAGATGAAGCACCCGAGGAATTTAAGTTATATAAAAAACGTCCTTCATTATATTTTAGAAATAATCAAAGTATTTCCAATAAAAAATTATTACTACTTAGTGATTCATATGCTGAGAGATTGTTTCATTCATTTATAGCATATTATAGAGAAGTTTTTGCCTACTGGGATCACTGGGATTTTAATGAAGATGTTGTAAAATGGTACAATCCAGATGATGTTGTTGAATTAAGAGGTGAACGATTCTTAGATAATCCCCTATATTTTAGTGATATGTATCATGAAGAAATTTAAAAACATGTTACATATTACTTTTTTAAAAACTTTTTTTCAAATGTAATTATTTATATATAGAATTATAAGATAATATTATTAAAATGAAGCTACGTGATAAAAATGGACTTATTAGAATTAAATAGTACATATGATAATGGAAGAGCTCATCCTACAATACATCAAGTTAGAATAATAGGTAATCAAACGAATTTTCCAATAAGTTGGCTAAATATTCAAGGATACTGTGAATATTCAATATATCTAGAGAACTTTCAACATATTAAACTCAAAGCAAACACTGCAATGCTTAAAGGAACACGTATACATAATCAACTCGAAGAAGAATTCCAAAAAGATGCAATCTCCACAACAATAGATGAAATAATAGAAACTTCCCAAACAGAAGAAGTATTATCAAGAGAATTCTTTGTAATGAGTAAAGAATATGGAATAAGGGGATTTATTGATGAAATATGGTTAGGTCCAGATAGTATAGTTATAATAGATGATAAACCAGGAGATAAAGCATATTTTTCCATGAAAAACCAGGTGTATGCATATGCATTAGCATTTAAAAATTCAATATGTAATGATAAAAAGATAGAATGTGCTCTAAGAACAAGAGGGACAGATAATATCTTTTGGAGAGAAGAATTTACAAAAGAATCAGAAGAAAATATTAAAAATATAATACAACATGTACAAAATCTAATAGCAGGAGAAGATGATTTTATACCTACAAAAAATCCAAATAAATGTCGTGTATGTAGATTTAATAAGGTATGTCCAAATAATAAATCATGAAAAAAATAGAAAAAGAGACTTATAAGGTTTTATGTCCTCTTGTCAGTGCTGTAACACCTGTTT
>NZ_MAIF01000016.1:0-7100 GCF_001729395.1 Methanosphaera sp. A6
TCATTTTATTATAATTTTGACTATAGAGTTGATATACATTTAAAATTTTATTAAATGGATCTATCATAAATAACTAATATATTATTATGTCTTTACTTATTATAAATAGTTATTTAAAATCTTATAATCACTGCAGGTATATGTGTAATTGTATTTAGAAGCGCAGGGGTAACCTTATTATAATCAGTATCAAATGTAGTTTTCATATTATATACAGTTTCAAAAAAAGTATTGGTATTTTCAACTTGTGATTTTTCAGCAATTGCACATAGTTTTATTAACATTTCAACATCACACTTAACAGTAGATGCAAGAGGTGTTGGACCTATTTTTTTAGAGAAATTTCCAAGAATATATCCAAAAATACCAGTATTATTATGAATTGTCTCTATGGATTGGGGTAATGTGGTAAATTTCTTTCCATAGAAATCATATGTTGCATCAGTATCACAGATTATTATATTTACATTTTTCCCTGTTTTTTTGTGTATAATTTCTTTAATATAATCAGCACTCTTTTGTGGATTTTCTGGAAGAAGAGATACATATTGTTCAGGAACATTACTTAAATCAACACCAGCTTCAGATGTAGGTTGTAGTGCATATTTTAATCCATATTTTTCTAATATGAACTGTTTATGGTATCTTGCCTCATGGGGCATGTTTCTAAGATTGGTTATTGTTCTTTTTTTATAACCTAAAAATGGACATAAAACATATCCCCATAAATATTTACTCCATAACTCTGTTAAAATAGATGCAGCGATACTTGGTATGTATTTTGATTCATCAACTAAATTGCCTTCAGCTGTTGATATGGGAGTTTCACTAATTACAATATAATCATCATCTTGACAATATTTTATGATATTGGTTATAAGAGTATAGTATCCTTCATTTGGTTTGATATAATCTGTTTTAATGGGAATAACTTCTACTTTCATATTCATATCTCTAAAAATGGTTTTTTTATTAAAAAAATAAAAGAGGAAATTTATAATTTTCCAAGAGTGTCTCCTCTTAATCCACGACGTAATGTTTCAAGGGAGACTATTTCATTAGAATTAATGTTTCCAAGATTTACATCATTACTTAATGTAAGTATTAATTCTACTTGTTGATTTTTCTGTGGAGCTTCCCACAATACTTTTTCTTTAGGTGTATTTTCATAGATTGAAGTTAAATCATCTTTTTTTACATTACCTTTATCATCGTATATACCAATATTTTTACCACTTTCACGTCCTTCAATAATAACCATATCAGAACCTGCTTCAATATCTGTATTTATAAGATCTATACGTTGTTGTGTTGTATATTCAGAATCTTTTTGTGGATTTTTCTTACCTATTTCACTCAAAGTGTAGAAACCTAATTCTTTTGATTTATTAATTAACTGTGCACGTCTATCACTGTCAATGGTAGTTGATCCATCAGATATTTCCACAGCATTAAATCCTAATCTGTCAATTTCATTAAAATATTCATCTATTTTATTTTGTTTATTTGCTAATTCAAATAAAGTTCCACCAGTATATGTTCTAATATTATATGAGTGATATAATTCATTTTTATCTTTTATTATTTCTTCATCATATAATATTGAAGTTCCCCATCCATACTTCAATAGATTAAAATAGTTTCCACTAATTGTTAACATATCTTCAACTGTTTTGTATCCTAATGCCTTATCAAGAACCATGGTATTGGTATTTACTGGTCCAATTTCATCTAGAAACTTAAAAGCGTTCATATTATCATCTTTATTATTTTTATATTAAAAATATAATACTTAGTTATGTATATAATTATTTTTAAATAAATATGAATTTTATATTTATTAAAATAGTACTTCTTTTTTTCTATTTTTAATATATTTCTATCTAAAAAAACTAAGTTTATATATTTAAGAAAACATACAAATATATTAATATAAAATTATATAATTTCAAATAATAAAGTATCTTAAAATTAGTATTATCAATTATTAATCGTTATAATAACGTGTTCTGATTATTGATAAGTAATCTATTTAAGTATTTCAATCAGTAAATGATTACCAATAATTATCAAGTATAAACATAGTTTTGAAATCTTTCTTTCATAGAACAATATTTAAATAATTCATAAAATATAAGATATTAAATTAATTTAATAATAAATATAATAATTAATAAACTGTTATTAAATACAATGTAATAGTGAGGGTGTTAAGTGAAATCTCTAATAAATGATAGTATAAAAGATTCAAAATCTAAAACTTCAACAGAAAGATCTATCTCTAAAAATAATATTTCTAATTCTAATGTAGATGATATTAATAGTATCTTAGTAGATATTATTAACAAAAGTAGAACAAAAATATTTGTTATTGGTGCTGGTGGAGCTGGAAACAACACTATTTCACGTTTAGGTGAAATTGGAATTGAAGGTGCAGAAACTATATCCATTAACACAGATGCACAAGACTTATTCTTCTGCAAATCTAATGATAAAATATTAATTGGGGAAGAAACTTGTGGTGGATTAGGTGCTGGTGGAATTCCAGATGTTGGAGAAGCAAGTGCTGAAGAAAGTGAAGAAGAAATAAAAGAAAGAATTGATGGAGCAGACATGGTATTTGTTACCTGTGGACTTGGTGGAGGAACAGGTACAGGTTCAGCACCAGTAGTAAGTAGAATTGCACAAAAATGTGGAGCATTAACTATAGCTGTAGTAACAATGCCATTTAGTGCAGAGGGAATTAGAAGGCGAGAAAATGCTGAAAAAGGTCTTGCAAAATTACAAGAAGCAGCAGATACCGTACTTGTAATTCCTAATGATAAACTCTTAGAAGTAGCTCCAAGTTTACCAATTAACAAAGCATTCATGGTTTCAGATGAATTATTAGGTAGGGCTGTAAAAGGTATAACTGAATTAATTACAAAACCAGGACTAGTAAGTTTAGACTTTGCTGATGTTAAAAGTGTAATGAGTGATAGTGGAATGGCTATGATTGGTATGGGCGAATCAGATACTGGTGATAGGGCTATTGAATCAGTAAATGAAGCTCTTAACAGTCCTTTACTTGATTTAGATATTTCTAATGCAAAAAGTGCTATTGTTAACATCAGTGGAAGTAATGACTTAACATTAAATGAAGCTGAAAAAATTGTACAAATAGTTGCAGATGAACTTGATCCTGAAGCAAATATTATTTGGGGTACTCAATTACAAGAAGATCTTGCAAGTACAGTTAGAACAACCATTGTTGTTGCAGGTGTAAGTTCTCCTTCAATAATGGGATCTGATGATTCTTACAAAGAAAAACCACGTGGAGAAGAAACACCAACACCAGATGCAGATCTTGAAGGATTTATTGATGATGTATTTTAGATATTAATATCTAAATATTTCATTAACTTTTTTTTTGATTATAATAAAAATTATTATCTCTAGCTTTTTTAGGGTTTAAAGATCTATTAAAGTATTTATTTCAAAGTATATATTAAATTCAAGTTGATATGTTGTTTATATGATGTATGGATTGAATATAGTTATTTTTTAATGTATGTTTTTCTATAATAAAACCAAAGGTTTATTAATAGTAAGATGAATAAATTATATATGATCCCTATCTTAGGTTTTAAATTTTCTCATTTTGAATTTTTAATGCAGGTAGTAATAATATGAATATAAACAAAGAATCAATACATGGTTTTTTAAAGCAATGTGAAAGAGTATTACGTATTTCAAAAAAACCAGATAATGAGGAATACTTAACTGTAGCAAAAGTTACAGGTGTGGGTATCATAATTATTGGTCTTATTGGGTTTATACTTTCAATAGTATCACAAGTATTGTTTTACTCATAGTTGTTTTAATAAACAAAATAATAATAAAAGAAATTTAATCAAAATATTAGTTATATAATATTTGGGAATACATTAAAAAAAAGATAAAATATCTTTTTAACAACGATAGAAAAAAGTGGAATTATGTTTTATGCGATGAGAGTACTTATTGGACAAGAAAAAAATGTAGCATCTTTATTAGCACAAAGTGTTAAACATGAAGATACAGGGATTTCTGCGATTTTATCTCCAGAATCTATGAAAGGTTATATTTTTGTTGAGTCTGATAAAACATTAGATATGAGGCATCCTGCACTTAAAGTTCCAAATTTGAGAGGTTTAGTCGAAGGTGACGTAGACTTCGATGAGCTCAAATCATTCTTAAGTCCAGATCAATCAATAGTCAATATTGAAAAAGGTAGTATTGTTGAATTGACTTCTGGCCCATTTAAAGATGAAAAAGCTAAAGTGGTTAGGATTGATGAAGCAAAAGAAGATGTAGTATTGGAATTAATTGAAGCAGCAGTTCCAATACCTGTCACAGTAAAGGGTGACCAAATCAGATTAATACAAAAGGAGGCTGAATAGTGGCTAGTCAAACTATTGAAATCCTAGTGGAAGGTGGAAAAGCCACACCGGGACCACCTTTAGGTCCAGCTATAGGTCCATTAGGTATTAATATGATGCAAGTTGTTGAAGAAATCAACAAAAAAACTGCTGATTTTGGCGGTATGAAAGTACCAGTAAAAATAACTGCAGACATGGATACTAAAGATTTTGAAATTTCTATAGGTACACCACCTACAACTGCTTTAGTTCTTGATGAGTTAGGTATTGAAAGTGGTTCTCACGAACCTGGTACTGAAGTAGCAGCTGATTTCTCAGTTGAACAAGCATTTAAAGTTGCAAGAATGAAATTTGATGACTTACTTGCAAATGATTACAAACACGCAACAAAAGAAGTGATTGGTACATGTGTAAGTATGGGTATTAATGTTCAAGGTAAAGATGGACGTGAAACTCAAAAAGACATCGATAATGGCGATTATGATGATGTATTTACCCAATAAATACTCATTGTTTTATTTCATTTAAGTAACAATTAATTATTTAATATTAATCATAATGATTAGACTTTAAATATAAAAATTTTATACAATGTACATAGTACATAATTTATTTACACGTTGAACTCGATTTATTTTTTTTAAATCCTGTTCTTTGGAGGAAATTGAATGACACAAGTAATTGAAGAAGCAGTGAAGAAGGTTTTAGAAGAATCTAAACCGAGAAACTTCACACAGTCTATTGATGTGGTCATAACCATCAACGATTTAGACATAAACAAACCAGAAAACCGTTTAGATGAAGAAGTGCTTCTCCCTAATGGACGTGGAAAAGATGTTAAAATTGCATTTATTGCTGAAGGTGAATTAGCTTATCAAGCAGAACAAGCTGGTGCAGATTTAGTTATTAATAAAGAAAAATTAGAAGAATTAGGTAAAAACAGACCTGAAGCTAAAAAATTAGCAAATTCTTATGATTTCTTTGTAGCTCAAACTGATTTAATGCCAACTGTTGGTAGATTCTTAGGTCCAGTACTTGGTCCAAGGAAAAAAATGCCTAAACCAATTCCAGCAAGTGCAAATCCAGAAACCATATTAGGAAGATTAAGAAGTACAATTAAAATAAGAGTGAAAGACCAACCTATTATACAATCTATTGTAGGATCTGAAGATATGACTGAAGCACAAGTTGCTGAAAATATAGATGCTATAATGGATGTTCTTGATCGTAATTTAGAAAAAGGGTCTAAACAGATCAAAGCAATGTATTTAAAAACAACAATGGGACCTGTAACGAGGGTGATCTAGATGCATCATGTTGCAGATTGGAAAAAAGAAAAAGTAGCTGAACTTGAAGATTTAACAAATTCTCATGAAATAATAGGTATTGTAAACTTAGCTGATATTCCAGCAAAACAATTACAAACCATGAGAAAATCTTTAGGAGATAATGCAATTCTTAAAATGTCACGTAAAAATTTCATTAAAATTGCATTAGAAAACTCTGATAAAGAAGAAGTTGAAGGTTTAGCAGATTACCTCGAAGGTCAACCAGCTATGGTCTTCACTAAAATGAATCCTTTCAAACTATTTAAAATCTTAGAAGATAGTAAAACGGAAGCTCCAGCAAAAGCTGGAAGTATTGCTCCAGCGGATATTGTTGTTCCAGCAGGAGATACATCTTTCCCACCTGGTCCAATTCTTGGTGAATTACAACAAGTAGGTATTCCAGCTAAAATTGATAAAGGATCAATTGTTGTAACCGATGATGCTAAAATTGTCGATGAAGGCGAAGAAATTCCTAAAGCAGTAGCTGATATATTAACAAAACTTGAAATTCATCCTATGGAAGTGGGAATAGATTTACTAGCAGTTTGTGAAGGAGATACAATATATACTGCAGATGTACTTGCAATTGATGAAGAAGAAACTATTCAAACACTTGCAAATGCATATCAAAGTGCAATTAACTTATCAGTTTATGCAGGTATATTAAACAGCGAATCTGCTCCATTACTCATACAGAAAGCAGCAAGAGATGCTTTAAACTTAGCTATCAATGCTAATATATTAACTTCTGAAACAACTGATAAAATATTATCTAAAGCATATGCTCAAATGTTAGCAGTTGCTAAATTACTCTCTAGCGAAGCTATTGATGATGAACTTAATGAAAAATTAAATTCACAAGCAGCAGCAGCTCCTGTAGCAGTAGAAGATAATACAGAAGAACCTGAAGAGGAAGAAGAAGAGGAAGAAGATGCAGCAGAATCTGCAGCTGCAGGTCTTGGAGCTCTCTTCGGATAACTTTGAAGGCTACTAGTAAAAACGGAAAATTCTAATCTTAATAGCAAGTTAAGATTAACTTTATAAAAGATTTAAAAAGATTAATAAAATTGTATTTATACAATAAAAATATATATTAAATTTAAAAGGTGTATTAACATGGAATACGTATACGCAGCATTATTATTAAACGCAACAGAAAAAGACATTAACGAAGAAAACGTTACAGCTGTATTATCTGCAGCTGGAGTAGATGTAGACGATGCAAGAGTAAAAGCTTTAATCGCATCTTTAGAAGATGTAGATATTGAAGAAGCTATTGCAACCGCAGCAGTAGCAGCAGCACCTGCAGCTGGAGCAGCAGCACCTGCAGCAGAAGAAGCTGAAGAAGAAGAGGAAGAAGAAGAGGAAGAAG
>NZ_MAIF01000017.1:0-12084 GCF_001729395.1 Methanosphaera sp. A6
TTATCAATAATATTATTTATAATGATTTCAGGATTGCTTTTATTAAAAAAAGATAATCCTATAAATACAATTCCAAGACGAATAAAAAGGATATTAGAACCATTTATTGTTTGGTTTATAATATATTTTATTGTTAAATGGTCATTAGGATTGTTTGAATCAAATACAAATAATTTCTTAGTATTATTTATAAATGCTATTTTAGATCCTACAATAGTTAGTGTACAATTCTGGTTTGTATATATGATTATTGCATTATATATTGCCACACCTTTAGTTTCAAAATTGGTTCATACATTAACAGATAGGGAAATAGAATATTTTTTAGGAATATGGTTTGTTTGTTTAGTATTGAAATTTATTGATAAAAATATACTAATCTTAGACTTTATGGGTTTTTTCATGGGGCACATGGGATATTTTATACTTGGATATTATCTAAGTAACACTAAAAGATATTGTTTCAACAATAGAAAATTTGCAATTTGTCTAATTGTAATAGGTACTCTTATTACATTTATGGGAACATTATATTTAACAAGTTTATCAAATTCATTGGACTTAAAATTCTTAACACTTGGGGATTTAACACCAGGTGCTGCTATTCAAGCAGCAGGTATTTTTATTCTTATTAAAAATACTGATTTTAGAGAAATATATGGAAAATACAGTGAAATTATTAATAATCATATTATATTATTTAGTAAATTATCTTATGGAATGTATTTATCAAATGTTTTATTAATCAATCTATGTTCTAAAATAGGAATTTTTTCACTGAATATTCCACCATTTATAAATGTACCTATTATGGTAATCATGTTAATTGTCATATTATCTGTAATGTTGTTAGTAATGAATAAAATACCTATCATTAAAAAGGCAACAGGATTGAATAATAATTTAAATAAAGGGTGAAATCATGAAGTTATTACTTTTTGTAACAGGAAGAGGTACTGGGGGAGATGCTGTTATAGCATATAACATACTAAAAACACTAGAAAGTAGGGGCATTATGGGAGAAATTGTATTAGATTATAGTGCTCAAGGATATTACTTTAAAAAACATAATATGTCTTGGTTAAAATCATCAATACCTGCAGCTGGAGGACATGCTGCATCTAAATTATCTTTATTTAAAGCAGGATTAAAAACAATCAAAGCAGTAATTGTAGGATGTCATTTAATTAAGAAAGAAAAAGCCGATGGGGTAATAGGTATTATAGGTGGAGGATCTGTTATTGGATGTTTATCTGCTAAACTTGCACATGTTCCAGCAGTAGGTATTGTATCAACACCAACAGATACTAAAATATCCTTAAAATGTAATAATACTATTTTATTACCAGAATCACCATTTTTTACTACTAAAGATACAATTAATATATCGAAGTATCATGTTAAAAGAGAATATTTACCAATAAGAGAGGATATTGTATGTGGTGATAAAAATAATATTCTTGATAAATTAACTGATAAATATGATGCAAATAAAAAATCAATACTCTTTGCTTCAGGTTCTACTCTTTTTGAGGATATGGCAAAGGCAGCACGTAATTATGCTCGGGAAAATGATGATGTAAATATATTTGTAATAGGTGCACCGTTACATGAGGGGATAAATGAAATAATAGATCATCCTAATATCATAAATCTTGGATATGTAAATTATATTGATGACTTATATGACTTGGTGGATTTGGCTGTAATAACAGATGATGGTCTAACATTACATGAAACAATAGCTTGTAAAATACCAGTGGTTGTAGTTATAGGAGTAAAATATGGGCGATATCATGGACTATCAAAGATATTTGAAGGAGCAATAATTGAAAGTAATGTAGATAATATAACTTATAATATAAATAAAGCTTTAAATGATTATAGTAGTATGAAAAGAGCAGTATCAAAATATTCAAGAGATATACTTGAGTCTAGTGAAAAAATTATTGATTTTATATCATCACATATTATTTAAATTCTTCTTTTATTATTTTTTTTATCTTAAAAAGATTATTTGAAAATTAAGTTAATATTTAAAAAAAGATGTTAAGTATTATTAAATAATACTTCTTTTAAAATTATTAGTTTTTTTTATTTTGAAATTTAACTTAGAAATGATGTTCTCTTGTTTTTTGGGAGAAGATTTCCCTAATAATGTAGTATCCAATAACGCCTCCAATAGCACCTACAACTATGAATATCAGTAAATCCATTACTGAAGGTCCAATATTTAGAAATTGGGAATATCCATAAGTATCATTCATACTAACAATTATGTATGTAATTAGAGTAATTGCTATTGAACCACTGGCTGAGGTTATACCAGCAGCAACAATTGATTGTTCAATTTCATCATGTTTCATCATACCAACTAGTATTCCTGTAAAAAAGAATAATAATCCAGCTGTAGGTGTAAGAAATCTGATAATGGTTGATGCTATAAATAATTGATATCCAATAAGATATGCTATTACAATTATTGATACACCAATGGGTATTGTTTTACTTTCAAATAATTCATTTAAATCCATATTAATTACCTCTAAATTATATTATTGTTTTAATTCATATAACTCATTTATTATATGAAAACCTAGTGAACTCCCAAGACAACCTACAAATATATATAAAATTAGATAAACAAGGGATGATTGTATAAGTGCAATGGCATATAATCCACCTTCAATATAATAAACACTAATTAATGAGATTATAAACGATAATATGAAACCTAACATAAAAGCAACAAATGCTGTTATTAAAGTATAGGTCATAGAATCATGTTTTATTATTCCACATACTATTCCTACAAATAATAAAAGAGGTAGTATTAATGTGGAATCTTGGTCAAGTAATGTACTAGTAGCAATTATCATTAAAATAGTTAAAGGTATAGTTTTTCCTGAAAAAATATTTTTTATATTTATTTTCATCCCTCCAAAAAAAAGAATATAAGTAAATAATTATTTACCTATTCTATTGGTTTACCTTCAATAGCACTTATTTTATTTGGGAAATAATTATCTACAATATATTCAAGACCATATTTGGAGAATGATTGCTGTTCTGCCTTACGTCCAAGTTTAATCATTTTCTTAATTTCTGTCTGCCAGAAATCAGCCTTATATCTAGGATCAGCAGCTAATTCTTTAAGACGTGCTACATCAATATCTTTTAGTTTATCAGTAGGAAGATCATAATTTTCAATATCTGATGCTGTTACTCCAAGGAATTTAGCATCTGGAGTTGCAAGGTCATGATTTACGTGAGCTAATTTTGCACTACCTGATATAATTACCATAGCAATGTGGAAACCCCATGGATCTCCGTCGTTACAAATATAAACAGGAACTTGTAATTCATCACTGGCTCTTCTAATAAATCTACGTGTTGCACGTGCAGCTTGTCCTTTTAATCCTACAATCAATGTATTAAATCTATCATATGCTTTTTCTTGAACCATACGATGATACATCCCCATGGTTTCCACTGCAATAATTCTTTCTACATTTGAATCAACAAATTCAACATCATCAATCGTTGGAGGAATGGTATAACCTGATTTTCCAAGTTTTTTAGCATTAAATTCAACATCATCATCACGTAGAGTTATATCACCATATACTGAAGCACCATCTTCCTCTGGTAATAATCCTAGATTTTCACGAGATACACCAAGAGTTACTTCTATATCTTCTGTTATGTTGTTTGATTCTTGCTGGTTATCAAATCCAACATCCCATCCTTCAGATACATAGTACATCTCCCTCATAGTAGCAGTTTTTTGTATATTTACTAATTCCTTACAGAAATTACCAACACACATCATCTGTGCCATTTTCTTTATTTGTTTTACATTACCTAAAGATCTAGTACCTTTTCTTTCACCTAATTCAAAATATCTTTTATCTTGATTATAGATGATATTTCCTGTTCCTCTTGATGGAATTTTTAAACTAGGTACTTCTTCTTGAAGTATCTTTTCAAGAACTTCATCCCCCATACCTCTTAGTTTATTTAAAGCTATTTCTTTATGTTTCATCATTGTCTATCTCTCCTACTTAGAAATTTTCATCCTCAGATAATTCTTCCTCTATTTCAGTTTTTATTCTCATTTCTGGTTCTTCAGTTTTTACTTCCATAGGTTTGATTTCTGGTTGTTTAAGACGATTTTTCATATCCATAATCTTAGCTTTGTGTGTAACTTCATCCATTACCTTATTATATTCTGGAACATCTTTTTCAGCAAGTAATGCAGATTGTTTAATTACAACAGGGACTAAATCTTCAAATATTTTAGCTCTCATTTCTTCATTTTTTGCTGCTTTTTTAGTTCGTATGTATTTTTCTAGTTTACGAGCTATTTTCATTGTTGCTTGTCTTATTTCACGTACAATTTCTTCTTCAGGTGCAACACTTTGTTTTCCTGTTGAAAGGTATGGTACATTTGTTGAAATAATATTTACAAATACTGATATTGGTGCATTATCTAAGTCCCGTACACCATATCGTCTCCAGTCAATACTTTTTAAAGCTTCAGTTATTGCACAACTTCCCTGGTCAAATGTTAAAGGAACTCTGTTAGCAAATCTCATAATTTCTGCTTTTCTTTGACTTCCAATTAATCTTCCAGAATTACCACCATATGCAATTCCTGCTTCTACAATAAATGATACTCCTCCACGGTATGCTTGAGGTTTTCTTGTTATAGCAGTTGAAAATTCTGGTAAGAGAATTTCATTTATACCTTTTTCTATTTGTTCACTACCTATTGGCTTAAGACCATTTGTTGGTGGTGCCATGAATTTCATTTTATCAAATTGTTGAACAACAGCTTCAGCTTCTTTCCATGTTATGCTTTTTGGTCGTTTGTTCATATCAATACCTGTAGCTTCTTGTATTTCTTTTATTTTTGCTGCAGATACTCTTGATAGGGAATCCATTAGTAGATTTTTAAATCGTTTTTTATTTGTACCTTTACATAGGTATATTATATCATCTGCTGTTACACCTTTTGGATGAGGTAATACTTCTTTAGGTAATGGTGGTATTTTATCTGTTGCTCTTTCAAAAGTGTATTTTCTACCTGTTGGATCTTTAAATACTATTCTTGCATGGGGATTTCCAATAACAGTACGTCTTATGTATTCATAAGCACCTTGTTCACTCATGGAATAAGATACATCTTTAAATTCTATTTCTATTCCAGATCCGGTTCTATCTGTTTCAAATTCTTTTTTATTAAGAATTATTCCAGTATTCTTTTTAACATCAAGTTTTACAGTCATTTCAATGCCTTTTAATTCATTTCCATCTTTGTATCTTGATCTTATTTTTACTGGTTGTCCTGTAGTCATCTGTGATAATAATACACATCCACTACATCCTAGACCTTGTTGACCTCTAGATTGTATATTTCTGAATTTACTTCCAGCAAACATTTGACAGTATACCTTTGTTATGTAATCTTCAGGAATACCAGGTCCATTATCTGCATGTTTGAGTAGGTAATGATCTTTTCCTAATCTTTTTAATTCTATTGTTATATCAGGCAGTATTCCTACTTCTTCACATGCATCTAGACTGTTTGTTATAAGTTCGTGAAATACTATTGTTAATGATCTTATTTTTCCAGAAAAACCTAACATTTGTTTATTTCGTCTGAAAAATTCAGATGCTGTTAATTCCTTAAATTCTTCAAATAATTCTGATGTATCACGTTCCAAGGATTTCATTCCTCCGATAAATTATTACTTTTATTTTAAATAGTATTAAATTTTGTATTTCTCTAAGTTATAGTTTTAAGTTAATTCCTTCTCTAAATATTAAATAACTATTAAAAATATGACTTATTTTTTTTATTTCATACATATGTACTATTTAAAAAATGTTGATTTTTTATACTATATTTTATGTAAAACATGTAATATAAACGTTAGGATATATATCCTTGTTGAATATATTTATATAGGTTAGGGGGGGGTCTTGATAAGTAATAGTTGTTAGTAAAAATATTTAAATAGATTTTTATATAATCACTTATTTTAATAATGTAAAAATAATAATAAAAAAAAATGTAAAAAGAGATTTTTTACAAGGTTTCAGATTCTTCTTCAAATTCATTATCTTCATCATCTTCACTAATAGCATTCTTATTGTAATCTTCCTCAGCATCAGTGAAGTCTTCATCAGTATCCAGGTCTTCTCTTAAAATATCTTTCATGTCTGGTTTACCATTAACCATTTCATCAAATTCTTTTCTTTTAAGTTTATCATGCATTTTTTCAAGATATGCATATACAGTTTTTTGTCTAGATCCTTCAAGTATCATTTCAATAGCTTCTCTTGCCATTTGTATATTTTCAATTTCTCCAATTAAAGATACTGTTTTACCATAGATACTAATTTCAACATCAAGCATATCATGCATGATTTGTCTTGTTCTTCCATTTTTACCAATGATTCTACCTTTTTGTCTTACTAAAGCTTTTTTAGATTTTCCAACATAATCTTGTAAATTAATAATTTCCAAAATTAAATCATCATTTTCAAGAGTTAAAGCAATATCAGGATTGAATCCTCTTCCAATAGCTTTAATCATATATCTAGCTTTCCAAATTGCTAAAGGATCATCTGTTTCATCAGTAGAACTTATAGCAATATTTCCAGTATCACTATCAATTTTAAGTTCTGTTTTTGTAATAATTTCTAATTGATGTTTTATTTTTCCATTTTTACCAATTGTTACACCGACTCTATCTTTCGGAATTTTAAGGTATTCTGTGTTAACCATTATAAAAAAGCTCCTTTATAACTTCTAGTCTTCTCTAATAGTAATAATATAAATCGATTGATTAATCGTATTTATGAATAAATAAGAAGGTTTATGATAACTTAATTTAACCAATCTTCATTAAATAGTAATAAATAAGATTGTTTTCTATTTAATTGGTGATATATAATAAATATCTGATAATTAGTTATAATCATTCTATAACCTATTTAATATTTATTATGGTTTATCTTAATACGAAGTTTATATTTATTATTTCTAAATTCTCTGTATCTTACTTTGTTTTAACTATTATAAAAAAGTATATGTAAAATATTGCTTCTACATACTATCCAAGAATATACTTAGTCATTTTTAATAATTCTATTTCTAACATATTCATATGTTAAATTTAATTTGAATTTCTTACTATCATATAGTATATTTTTAATATCGCGTTCAAGTAAACTTCTACTTGAAGGATGACTATCTAGTGTAGATTGTGAAACATCAATAATATAGGGGTGTCCATGTGATAAGAGAATATTGTATCTAGAAAGATCACCATGAACAAGATGTGCCTTGTTATATGCAACATCCATAAAATCAATAATCTCCTCAAAAACCTCACTAGCATTATCTAATTTGGCCTTACTCAGTGGAGGTGCTGCACTATTATCATCATCAGAGTATTCTAAGTATTCCATTACCAACACATTTTCCATGGCAATATAGGGTTCAGGAACTCTAAGACCTAACTTATATAACCTACTAAGATTTTTAAATTCCTTCTGAGTCCATGCAGTAATAATCTGTCTTGTATTATTTCCATGACTCTTGAATCTAGGATCACCAGCAATATATTCCTTAATCTTTTTAAAATCAAGTGTCATAACCCTATATATTTTCACAGCAACAGGATTGTCATCATCATCAATACCAAGAAATACATTTGCTTCCTTACCAGTACTTATAACTCCATTTAAACTTCGAATATATCCCTTATTTGCAAGTTTATAGAGAACTTTTAATGTTTTGTCATCAAAAACTTCACTAGAAACTTGTTTATCTTCAACACTTTTTAATCTTTTAGTTTCTTCTAATTTTCTCATTTGCTTATCTGCATCAATATAGTGTTTATTCAAGTAACAACCCTCTTCTACTTCTTATTATTCTTTTGTATTTTTATTACCTAATATTTTTTTTGTATATATAACAACACTCTTGATACAATATATAAAACAGGTAATTCAATTAATGGTCCAACTACTAATGCTATTGCAATTAATTCATTGTTTGGAAAGGATTTTATAGCAATAGCAAGTGCAAGTGGGGAATTACGTGCTAATGTTGTAAGAGTTAAACTTACATAATTTTCATAATTAAAATCCAGTTGTCTAGATAAAATAAAATCTAATATGAAATTAACTATGAAAAATATCATTAATGGAATAAATATAAGACCAATTACATCTAAGTTTTCAAAAAGACTACTTGCTTCAGTATTAAACAATCCAAATATTGCAATACATAAAAATAGTATTTGACAACTTGAAAAAAATCCAGTAATTTTTTCTTTAGTCTTATTTTTATTTCTAAGAATAAATTTAACAACTTCTGATCCAATAAATGGGATAATAATAAATGTCAACAACCCATCTACTAAATCCAACATTACAATATTATTAGAATTTGAGAAAAATAACACTAAATATACTGGTAGTAATATTATCTGTAACAGTAAGTTAATTGGTAGTATAGATAAACTAAGTGGAACATTTCCCTTGGATATTTTAGTAAATAACAAATACCAATCAGTACATGGAGTTAATATTAACATGAAAAATCCTATAAAAATATCAACATGTCCATATAAAAATAAGCTTCCTAGAAAATATCCAAAAAGTGGTGTCCATATAAAATTAATTAAAATACTAATTATTGTGAATTTTCTATTTGAAAAACTACTTCTAATATCCTCGAGGGGAATATCTAAAAACAGTGCAAATAACATTAATGCTAGAAAAACAGTTATAAGTAAGGGGCTTATATTATTTAATAAGGAAATATCCTTAAATAGTAATCCTAGTATAATAGCTCCAAAAATTAAAATTGGCTCTAATTTTTCTATCATATTCATATTATTAACCTCTAATTATTATAAGAGCTATTATTAGGATTGTTTTATATTTTATTATATTTTTAGGAATCCTCTTCTTTCAAGGTAATTTGCTTCTGTACGGGTGTATCTCCAAATAACATCTGCTTTTTCATCACTTTGGAAATCCCATGGTTTTACAAGTACAACATCACCTTCACGAATCCATATACGTTTTTTCATTTTACCAGGAATACGACATAATCTGATTTGTTTATCATTACATCTTACTTTAAGTTTTCCATGTCCTAATATTTGTTCAACAACTCCTGGAATTTCACCACGTCTAGGTGATCTTACACGTATGTTTTCTCCACCTTGATTGTTATTATGGTTATTTTTATGATTATTTTTATTGTTAGATTTCTTCAAAATATATGTCCTCCCATAATTTTCCTTTATGAATTAATTATCCTAAAATCTCATCTTCTTATTTTAGTATCTTCCTTAGAAATACTAACTTTATATTACTATAATATATGTTTTTTGAAATATATATTATTTTTAATGTATTGTGATTATTAATGTATTTTTTTTAATTAAATCTATTATGGTATTATTTAAAGAAAAAAGAGAAATAAGAAATTATTTTTATCCTACTTTATTAATTTTAATCAATGATTTAATAGGTACATTATCAGAATCATCAAGTCCTTTTTTATCCACAAGAACTGTGACAACTAGAGGATTTGCACCATTTTTTTTACATACTCTAATAGCATCAGTAATTGTAGCTCCACTTGTTATAACATCATCTACAATTACAACTGTTTTATTTTTAATATTAGCAAAGTTATGACTTAGAGCTCCTTGTGCTGATTCATTTTTCATATGTTTAATTGGATGAAATACTGCAAGTTCAGCATCTAATATTTCAGCCATTATAGTAGCAAATGGTACTCCACTAATACTAATACCTACAACTGCATCAACAACTCCTTCTTCAACAGCCATGTCAGATAATGCTGAAGCAATATACTGCATACGTGATGAACTAGAACCAATAGTTTTCCAATTAATAGCAAAATCATCAGGTTTTTGTTTCTGTTTTGTTTTATTAACTGTGGTCATTTGCATAATTAACCATTGAGTTGTATCTTTAGATATATTTAATTCATCTGCAATTTCACCAGTGGTTAATCCCTTATTTCTAAGTTCAGTAGCTTTTTCAATTAATTTATTTTTCATTTTCATCACTTTAATCTAAATACACTAGTCTTTTATCTTTGGATGAGGTCATTGCAGCATCAACAATTCTCAATGCTTCATATCCATCTTTACCAGATACTTCTGGAGGAGTATTGTTTTGTACACAATCAACAAATGATCTTAATTCTTCTTTGAGAGGTTCTTTATTTTCAACTTTTATGTCTTCAACCTGATTATTTTCTTTAAATAATGTAACAGTTTGATTTCCATAATCAACACTTATAATTCCGTCAATTCCAGTAATATTTAATTGACGTTTTTTATATGGTGTTAACCAGTTAGTTTCAAGTATACTTAAAACTCCACTATCATATTTAGTCATAATTTCTGCATGGTCTTCAAACTCACAATTTTTAAGTTTACTACTCATATTTGCAAATACAGTATTTGCCCTACTATTAAATAGGTAATTGAAAATATCAATATCATGTATTGCTAAATCGATAGCAACTCCAACATCACGTATTCTTGGAGGAAAAGGACCTAATCTTTTTGAATTTGCAGTTACAACTTCACCTATTGCTCCTTCATCAATTAATTTTTTTGCAACTCTTACAGCCGGATTAAATCTTTCAACATGTCCTGTTGCCAAAGTTACACCTGCGTCTTCTGCTGCTTTGATCATTTCTTCTGCTTCATTTAATTTTGAAGCAATAGGTTTTTCTACAAGTACATTTTTTCCTGCTTCTATTGCCCGCATAACTACATCATGATGGAATACTGTTGGTACACAGATATTTACTACTTCAATATCATCAATTTGAAGTATATTATCATAATCAACATAACCTACAGTATTAAATTCTTTCGATACCTTATCAAGTGTACCTCGTACCATATCTGATATAGCTACTAAATTCGCATTTTCTAATTCAGAGTATATACGTACGTGGTTGTAACCCATAGATCCTACTCCAATAACACCTACATTTGTCTGTTTCATAAAGTATCCTCTCTTAATTTTGTTCCAATAACTTTTGCAGTATTAATAGCATTGTTTTTATCTGTTGTTTTGTTTACATCTGCTAAAAGTTTACCTTCAGGACTTAATAATTTACAATGTATATTTATGTTATTACCATCTACCTTTGAGACTATACCAATAGGCCATTGGCATCCAACACCTATAGTTTCAAGAATAGCTTTTTCTGTCATAGCTTCAATTCTAGAATCTTCATGATTTAATTTTGAAATAACATCATTATATTCTGAATCTTTATGTGTCATC
This sequence comes from Methanosphaera sp. A6, assembly GCF_001729395.1. Taxonomy (NCBI): domain Archaea; kingdom Methanobacteriati; phylum Methanobacteriota; class Methanobacteria; order Methanobacteriales; family Methanobacteriaceae; genus Methanosphaera; species Methanosphaera sp. A6. Next base: position 11,371 of record NZ_MAIF01000017.1, read on the forward strand.
ACAGCTAAAGCTCCTTGTCCTGCAGGAGGAGTTATGTATTGTTCATCAAATACTTCTTTTATATGTTCCTGTAGGCCTAATCGGTTAATACCTGCTAAAGCCATTATTGTAGCATCATACTCTCCTTCTTCAACTTTACGTATACGAGTATCTATATTTCCACGTATAGGTTTTGTTTGAATCTTTTTACCATGTAATTTACAGAATGCTTCTCTTCTAACACTACTTGTACCTAATGTAGCATTTTCTGGTAGTTCATCCCATGAATAATTAGAAATTAATACTTCATTAATAGCTTCTCTTTGAGGTATGGCAGTTATTGTAAGCTGGTCATTTAATTCACTAGGTAAATCCTTAAAACTATGTACGGCAAAATCAATACTTCCATCAATGAGGGCTGTGTCTAATTCTTTTGTAAATATACCTTTAGCATCAATATTATATAACTGTGAATTTTTAATCTTATCTCCTGTTGTTTTAATTATTTTAGTTTCAATTTCTTCTCCAGTAATTTCTTCAAGAGCTTTTACAACAGTTTTAGTTTGTGTGGTGGCCAGTTTACTACCTCTAGTACCAACTATCAATTAATCTGCCTCCTCGACTTGACGTGATAATTTTAGTCACGTATTTTGTAGTAGTGATAATTAATTTTTTTTTATCTTAAAAAAAATTAGTAAATTATTTATTCACTCTTTATTATTTTATATTTAATTT
>NZ_MAIF01000018.1:0-15266 GCF_001729395.1 Methanosphaera sp. A6
TATTTTTTTATAAATAAATTCATCAGTGTTTTATGTAACTTTTTTTAATATTTTTCATAAAAAAATGAATATTTTAAAAATATTTAATTTTAATACATAATTTACTCATGTTTTTATATTATTATTAATAAACCTATAATTAGTATAAAAAACTAGAAAGTTATAATAATTAAGATATTAATTACTTTTTAAAACAATTTTTATAGTGAAAGAATATGACTTATGAACTTGAACAATTAGGATATAAAAAACAAGTCTGTCAGAAATGTGGAAATACTTTCTGGTCTATTCGTGAAAGAGCAACATGTGGTGATGCTCCATGTGATGAATACGAATTTATTGGAAATCCTGTGACAGATAAACAATATGATTTAATGGGAATACAGAAGAAATTTAAAGGTTTCTTTAAAGATCATGGTCATACTCCAATAAACAGGTATCCTGTTTTAGCAAAAAGATGGAGAAATGATGTATTTCTAGTAGGAGCTTCAATCTATGATTTTCAACCATGGGTAACAAGTGGTATGGTAAGACCTCCAGCAAATCCATTAGTAGTTGCTCAACCATCTATTAGATTAAATGATGTAGATAATGTTGGAAGAACTGGTAGACATATGACCTGTTTTACTATGGGTGCACATCATGCATTTAATACAGATGAAACTCCTATCTATTGGAAAAATGAAACTTTAAGATACTGTCATGAATTCTTAGTAAGTATTGGAATTAATCCTGAAGAAATTACTTATATTGAATCATGGTGGAAAGGTGGAGGTAATGAAGGACCATCCTTTGAAATATGTGCTCATGGAGTAGAACTTGCAACATTAGTATTTATTCAATATGCAACTACAAAAGATGGATTAAAAGAAATTCCTCTAAAAATAGTAGATACTGGTTATGGTTTAGAAAGAATTGCATGGGTAAGTCAGGGAACTCCAACAGCATATGATGCAACATTTGGTTCAGTTATAGATAAACTCACTGATATAAGTGGTGTAGAATTAAATACTGAAATATTATCAGAAAATGCACGTATTGCTGGAATGATGGATATTGAAGATATATCTGATTTAAAACTTTTACGTAAAAAAGTAGCAGATAAATTATCTCTAGATCCAGATATGCTCAAAAAGACAACTGCACCTATGGAAGCAATATACATAGTTGCAGATCATACTAGATGTTTAAGTTTCATGTTAGCAGATGGAATTATACCATCTAATGTTAAAGAAGGTTATCTTGCAAGATTAGTTTTAAGACGTACTGTAAAATATATGAATGAATTAGGTCTTAATGAATCATTATCTGATATAATGAAAATGCAGGTAGATTACTTATCAAAAACATATCCTGAAATTAAGGATAATAAGGATCATATAATAAACATTACAGATTTGGAAGAGGAAAGATATCATACAACATTAACTAAAGGAAAAAACTTAGTTAAAAGATCTATTAAAACACTTAAAAAACAAAACAAAAAATCTTTCCCAACAGATATGTTAATTAATTTCTATGATTCACATGGAATTCCACCTGAAACTGTAGAAGCAATATCAAAAGAAAATGCATTTGATGCTAACATACCTGATAACTTCTATACACAAATTGCAGCAGCTCATGAAGAAGAAGAGGAAGAAGAAATTGAAGAAATGGAATTAAATTTCCCTAAAACAAAATTATCATTCTATGATGATTTAAAACAAAGAACATTCACTGCAAAAGTATTGGGAGTTGTTGATTCAAATAAAATCATACTCAATCAAACAATATATTATCCTGAAGGTGGAGGACAACCATCTGATATAGGTACAATAACAAGAGTAAATGGTGAGGTATTAAATATAACATATGCACAGAAAGTAGATGGTATTGTACTACATCATGTTGCAAAAGAAGATGAATCAAAACTTGATAATATTGTTGGTGAAGAAATAACTGGAGAAATAGATTCCAAACGTCGAGATTTATTAACAAGAAACCATACAGCAACACACCTTGTAATAGCATCTGCTAGAGAAGTGTTAGGAAAACATATATGGCAAGCAGGGGCTCAAAAAGGACTTGATAAAACAAGAATTGATTTATCACATTATAAACGTATATCTCATGAAGAAGTTCAGGAAATTGAAAGATTAGCAAATAAAAGAGTACAGGAAAATCATCCAGTAAATATTCAATGGTATGACCGTACAGATGCTGAAGTTAAATATGGTTTTAAATTATATCAGGGTGGTATAGTACCAGGTAAAAACATAAGGGTAGTTGAAATACCAGGTATTGATGTACAAGCTTGTGCAGGTACTCATTGTGAAAAAACTGGTGATATTGGAGTTATTAAATTACTTAGAACTGAAAGAGTACAAGATGGTGTTGAAAGATTGGAATATGCAGTATCTGACTCTGGAATTAAGAAAATACAAGATGATGATGATATTATCAGAAATAGTAGTGATGTTTTCGGTGTAGATGCTGAACAATTACCAAGAACATGTAAAAGATTCTTCAATGAATGGAAAGAACAACAAAAACGTATTAAATCTCTTGAAAAACAATTAGCTCAAGTAAAAATATTCTCATTAGAAAATGAAATTGCTAATATAAATGGATATAATGTTATAACAGAAGTATTAGATGTTGATAACAATCAATTAAGAGAGATTGCAATAAATCTTGTTGAAAAAGAAGAAGTTGCAGATATTGCTATATTAATTAATAATAATGGTAATATAGTAGCATCATCTAACAATAAAATACTAGAGAAAGGTATGAAAATGGGTGATGTTGTAAATGATATTGGTAAATTCCTTGGTGGAAGAGGTGGAGGAAAACCTACACTAGCACAGGGAGCTAAAATGACAGATCTTTCAAGAAAAGATGAGGCATTTGAATCAGTTAAAGAACAAATAAGAAGTTGGAATTAAATAAATTCTTTTTTTTCTACTTTTTTTTATTTTAAAACTTTTTTTTTTAATTTATTATTAGCTATACTTTTTTAAAGTAGATATAATATAATTAAGATTATAAATAAATTCTATAAAAAAATTAAATTTTAGTATTTATTCAATGAAATATGGATGATATATTATTTAATTATGGAATCGGGCTTAAAAACATGAACTTTATCTTTAGTTTTATTATGTAATTAAATAAATTTGGGGTGTTATTATAACAAAAACATTGAAAGATATTCAAGAAAAATTAGATTCTAACGATGCTGTTGTGTTAACAGCAGAGGAATTAAAAACTAAACTACGTAATAATGAAGAAGTTACAGTAGATGATGTGGATGTTGTAACTTGTGGTACTAGTGGAATTATGTCTGGTACAGCTGCATTATTCCACATGCCAGTTTCAGAACCTGGAAAATTTAATAAAGCAAAAGAAGTATATATCAATGGAATACCTGCATATCCTGGACCTTGTCCTAATGAATTATTAGGTTCTGTAGATGTAATGTTGTATGGAACAAATCATAGTGAAACTATTGATAATTATGGTGGAGGATTTTTATTAAAGGATCTTATAATGGGTAAGTCAGTAGAGGTAAAAGTTATTGATATTGAAGACAATGAATTTACTAAAACAATTACACTTGATGAAATTGGTACTGCTAGATTATTTGGTACAAGAATGGCATTTAAAAATTATAATTCCTTTACTAATCCTGATTCTCATGCACAAAAATCAATATTCAATGCTTCACCAATGGAAGGTCCATTTAATTCATATTCATTCTCGGGTTGTGGTGATGTAAATCCATTAGCAAATGATCCAAATCAAGATGTTATAAAACCTGGTTTAAAAGTGTTATTAAATGGTGCAGAAGGTATTATTATTGATAATGGTACTAGAAGTTCTTCTGATAAACCAAATCTTTTATTAACAGCTAATATTAAGGATATGGATCCACATTATGTTGGGGGTTATAAAACTGGTATGGGTCCAGAAGTATTTGATTCAGTTGCAATACCAATTCCTGTACTTAATGAAGATATATTAAACAATCTTAAAGTACTTAATAAGGATATTCCATTACCTGTATGTGATATTCATGGTAGACATTTACCTATAGCTACAATTGATTATAGTGTATGGGATAATACTGATTATAGGCCAACAACAAATCCTGAAAACTGTTTTGAATGTATTCCGTGTCTTCCGGAAATATATTGTCCAGTAAATGCATTTAAAAAGGATAAAACTGTGGATACTGATTTATGTTATGGTTGCGGATATTGTGCAACTGTATGTCCAAGAGGAGTACCTATTATTAATACAGGTGTGGTATCATTTGAATCTGGAGATAAATTAAGAAAGATTCCTGTTACATGTAGACAATCTGATAAAAAACGAGCTATTGAAATAGCAAATGATCTTAAAGAGGCTATTCTTGATGGTTCATTCAAGTTATAATATTGTAGAAAGATTTTATAACACTCTTTTTATTTTTTTTTAAATTTCATCTATGTATATATAAATTAAACTTCATAATATATATTATATGATTCAAGCAGTTTTTTTTGATATGGATGATACATTGTATGATACATCAGGTTTTGCTTCTATTGCACGTAGAGCTGCAGTTAAATCTATGGTGCATAATGGCCTACAATGTAGTGAAGAGGAAGGTTATGAACATTTAATGGAAATTGTTAGAGAAAAAGGTTCTAACTATAGTAAACATTTTAATATTTTAACAAATGATATTAATGGTTCTGAAGATCCTTTGATTATTGTAAATGGAATTATCACATATCATAATACTAAATTTGCAATGTTAAAATTACAACCAGACTCTTTTGCAATTCTTTTATATTTAAAAAGTAAGGGTTATAAGGTTGGTTTAATAACTAATGGAAAAGAATTTAAACAATGGGAAAAATTGATTCGTTTAGGACTTTATCCATTTTTTGATGAAATTGTTACATCTGAATCTGTAGGTGTTGAAAAACCAGATGCTAAAATATATCAAATAGCTATGGATAGATTGAATGTAACTAAGGGAACTTCGATCATGGTTGGTAATAATTTTGATGTTGATATTATGGGTGCATATAATGCAGGTATGCAGAGTATGATTATTAATTCAAAACTTACTGATGAACAAAATAAGAAACTTGAGCAATTAAATTATCAGGTTAGACAACTTGATACTTTAACTGATATTATGAAGATATTGTAGTTATATCTAAAAATTGTATATAATTTGTTTAATATAAGAGATTACTATAATGAAATGATTTTATTTAATAATTAGAAGGGAGGTTAATGTTATGGTACAGTCAGTAATTGTATATTCAGAAATTATTCCAACTATATTAGCTGTAATGGGAATATTTTTCTTATGTTCAGGGGTTTTAGATCATAACAGAGCATATACAACATTAGGTGTATTTTTATTTATTTTAGCAGTTGTGCTTCCATTTATTATCCTGACTAGTTTAATATAATTCTTTTTTCTAATTCTTTTTGAATTAGTTTTTCATCTACTTTTAAAGGGCCTTTTGATTCTAATTTAAATTTTGATGCTATTGAGGCATATAATCCTGCTTCATAGATGTTATTAGAATCTAGTTTTGCAGTGTATGCTGCAATATATGTATCACCTAGACCTGTGGCATCAATGTTATTTTTGGTTTTTATCGCTGGAATTTCTATTTTTTTATTTTTTGTATAGATATTTGATCCTTTCTCTGCTTTTGTCATAATTATCGTGTTTAAATTGTATTTTTGTATGATGTCTTTGATAATTGTATCTGTGATTTCTTGAATATTAAATGCAGTTTTCATTTCATCTTCATCTAATGCAATTATATCTACATTTTCAAGATATTTTTCTTTATCATCCCATTTACTGCTTATTATGTTGTTATTATCATCTGTTGTACGTAAATATCCTTGGGGTGCAAGTATTATTTTTATATTGTTTGTTTTAAGATATTTTATTGTTTCTGGTGGTATGTCATTCTTAGATAATGGGGAAAGTATGGCTGTGTCATATTCTTTAATGTTAATTTTTTCACTTATTTTTTCGGGTGTTATTGGGTTGTTTGGAAGTTTTGCTTTCTGTGTTCTTTCTAACTGTTTGTTGTATATGTTTGTGTATTCCATTGTTTGTGTTGTTATGATTGGTTTTATGTTATTTTTTTCTGGAAAATCATTAATCATTTCAACATCACAAATACCTATTGTAATAATTGCAGTAGCTTCTTTTTTTAATTGATATAATGTCCACATCTGATAATATGATGCACCGCCTGTTTGAATATATGTTTGTGTTGGTGTTTTTATAATATCTTTTGTAATTGGACCTATAGTAAGTATTTTATTTTTCATTTTTTTTACTTTCCATATATAATTTATAACTAAGATTACCTTCATGAAGTAATGTTCCAATAAGGAAGTTGTTAATATTTTTTTTAGTGTATGTTTCAATATCACTATTTCTAATACCACCTGCTATACAACATTTTGTGTGGGGTATTTTTTTAGTAATTTCTTCTATTATATTAGTATTTACACCTTTTTTAGTTCCAACATATGAAATATTAAGAATTATAGTATATTTTGGTTTATACTTATTAATTAAATAAATTACATCCTCAAGATCAATATCCTTATTATTAACAAGAAGCTCATTATTTTTAATATCTATACTAACAACTAGCTTATTACTATCATACTTTTTAAATATTTCTTCTATGTTGTCAAGACTTGTCATAGTTTCAGTAGCTAATATATTGTAACTACATATATTTTTATTATTTTCAATATCTTCAATAGATGAAATACCATTATCTAACATTACAGGAATAATATTATTTATAGAAGATATTATATTGTTATTATCATCTATCCTTTCAATTTTATCTAAATCAGCAATATATATTAGTTGAGCACCATCTTCTTTTAGAGCAGTTGCAATATCTAATGGATTATCACCATAAATACTTCTTAATTTTTTATAAGTACTTCGTCTACCAGATTTTCCACTAACACATTCATTGTGCATAATGTCAATTACAGGAATAATCATAAAAATCAAAACTTAATTGTTTCTATTTTCAACATATTCATCAACTGCTTCTAGGGCCACATCAATAGCACTATTTGCTAAATTTTCAGGTAGTTTCATATCACTATCTAAGTCAATATCAATATCAATATTAAAACTATCATTAGTAGTATTTAAATTAATAGTAATTTGAATATTCTCAAAGTCCTTCTTATTTACATAATTTAAAATATACTTTTGACAACTATCATATGCTAAATTAATTATTTCATTTACTTCAGAATCATTCAGTGGTTTCATAATAAAAATCTCCTTTATAAAAAATTCAAAAAATCTGTTAAAATATATTTTACATAAAAATATTATTTTTATCATTATATTAATAGGAGGGGATAATAAAAAAAATAGATTTATAAAAAGAATTTATAATCTATTGTTTCATTTGACTCATAGCTTCTTGAAGATTTTTTTGTAATTCTTCAAGTTTACCAGTTATACGTTTTTCTTGTTTTTCAATAGTTTTTTGTCTAATTTCAAGCATTTCAATACTATCTTTTAAGTCTGCTTCAGAATCAGTTTTTGTTGTTTTTATAAGTAGTGGTCCAGCTGTTTTATAAACATCTTGATCATCTGCTGTTTTTGATAATTCATCTAAAGCTTTTTTAGACTCATTAATTTGTAAAGTTAATGTTTGTTTTTGCATAGCAATTGATTGAGCTTGTTGTTGTACTTGTTGGAATTGATTTAATTGTTCTTGAATATTTTGTGGCATATCCATCTATATCACCTAAATTTTTTTCTTTATATTAAATAAATCTAATTTTATATTCTATGTGAATGAATAATAATATAATATATCTTTTATGTTCCTTTTATATTTTTAAGATTTCCATTGATAAGTTAATCCAACGAACATAAGAATTAATAGAAGCACGTAGAGAAACAACATCTTTTGAATTAATTTCAATAATAATACTCTTATTTTTAAGTTGTATCGTAGTTGTTGATCTATCGTTACGTGAAAATGATAACTCTGGTTTAATTGAATTATAAATTATCTGTGCATGGTTTTCACTATTAAATTCAACTTCAAATATAGTTTCAATATTCTTTAATATGTTTTTATTATCCATCAAATCACACATTTTATTAATTATTATTAAATCCCCTAATATATACTTTATATTTAGTGTCTATACCTTTTTTATCAATAAATGAAACTGTTGCAATAATATCTTCTCTATCATCATCTTTTATAATGATACAATTAGTTTTCACCTTTTTTTCAGGTTTAAATGATATAAACCTAGATGTAATTTCATTTAATGATTTTGTCTTAGAAAGTACAATAATATTACCATTATCTACATTGATATTACATTTTTCTTGTGGTAATGAAACATTTACATATAAACTATACAATGGATTTTCAGAATCAATACCAATATCATAAACATTAATACTACTTGGGTTACCCTTAGTTTCATTAATAATAACTAACTTAGATTCATCAGGGACCTGATTTTTTATCTTATTGAAACTAGTTTTTCCTCGATTAATATATGTAGCATTAAAATAGTGTTTAAGAAACTGAGCAAATCTTCTAGTAATTTGGGAAGGTTTTCTACTTGTTGTAATAATTAAATTAGAACTTATTGTAAATATCATAATAAAATCTCATTATAAAATTAGTTTTTTCTTTAAATAAAAATTAAAATAATAAAGGAGATTTAAAATATCTCCCTTATAAAAATAGTTTATAACTTATCGAGCTTTAACAGTACGTTTAACTACAGGAACTTCTTTAAATAAGATTCTGTATCTGCAATATGGACATTTAGATTCTGCATATGTTTTAATATCAACTTCTTTTCCACAGTGAATGCATTTGTACATGCTTATTCTCCTCCAGTTATACGTTTAATGTTACGTTTTGCAACTTTTCCCATTGGTGTTGTAGGAATGTATGCTCCACCAGTAAATACTGCGCCACATTTTCTACATTTCCAGATACCTGCATGGGTTCTTTTTACACCAGGTCTATCACATTTAGGACAAACATGTTTTGCATGCATTTTGTCTTCTATGTCTTTTACGGTTCTTTTAGCTTTTCTACCATATCTAGCACCAAAACGACCAGTAGATCCTACTTTACTTTTTTTTACCATTTTTTCACCTTCCATTCAGTTAATATTAAAAATATCATGTTATCTTTCTACAAATACTCTGATTTTGTTGATAGATAATAACTTTTTTTGAGAATTAATTAATAATAACAAAAACCTATAAAATGTTATTTTAATATGTACTCACTTTTGTATTCATTAACTAAAAAAGTAACGGCAATATGCCTTACTTCTAATAATTAGCTTAAAAAATAATATTATTTCGGAATTAAACTAATAGACACCTAAAATCTATTATCCTTATAATATAACTATATAATATTTTTAGTAATCATATAATATATAGTTTGTTATTATATAGTATCAATTATAGAAAATAATTCTTTTGCACGAATACTTGCAATCTTCATAGCTTTTGTAACTTCCTTATGTGTTAATGTATTAAGACCACATTTTTGAAGGGCACATAAACTACCATCCTCTCTAAATCCAAATGATACACTTGAATCCATTAATATTTCCTCAATTTTTGAAGGATCAACAATTAACTGGTTGTTGATTTTCACAACTGTACATAAAATACTTCTATTTTTAATAGGAAGGGGAGTTAAATTTTCTTCATCAATAACAATCTCACCATTTACACTGGTTGCTGTAGGAATTTTTGTTGTTAAAAGTGCACAAATAGCTCCAAGGCATGCCGCATCCATAATATTTCCATCAAAGTCAACAATATACATATCAATATGTAACTTCCATGATTTACTTCCTTCAATAACACATAATTTATCTAAATCAACAACAGGAGATTCACGAATAGCTCTATCTACAACGCGTGATATTTCAACAGCAAATTTATTTGGAGGGCCATATTCAAAATTACGACTTGCAATGGCAAGTAACTCAGTATTTGTTATGATAATACCACTATTTGGAGCATTATTAAATGGTGTTGTCATTTGAGCTTTAACTCCAACAATCACAGTAGTACAACCAATAGACACCATTGCAGAACCATCAGCCTTTCCAATATAATTGGTTTTTATGGAAATATTTCTATATTCACTAAATTTTCTATCATCAATTCTTTTTCCCTGATTTAATAAATCAAATACTTTTTCTTTAGAAACTTCAGAGATTACATTTACCATTAATAACTACCCCCATATTTACTAAGTAAAGCTTCTTTTTGTAGTTGATTTATATAATAACATCCATCATAAGCTAAATCTAATGCTTCTTCAAATTCTTCCTGTGTTAAGTTACCATCCATTTGAAGAAAAGTAATTTCTCCAGTTCTGGGAATGATTGCAAGTGGCATGTCTGCTTGTCCAGTTTGATCTTCTTGTTCTGATAAGTCAAGAACTATATGGTCATCTACTTTACCAACAGCACATGCACTAATAAGATCTTTCATAGGAATTTCAGCATCTGCTAATGCAAGACTAGCACCTACAATTCCAAGACATCTTGTTCCACCTTCAGCTTCAAGTACTTCAATAGATATGTCAATTGATGCCCTTGGGTATTTCTCAAGGAAGATATTTGGTGTTATAGCTTCAGATATTAACTTTGAAATTTCAGTGGATCGTCTATTTGGTCCAGGTCTTTTTCGTTCTTTTACAGAAAATGGTGCCATATTATATTTACATCTTAATACTGCACCATCAGGTTTTGAATGTTTTTTAGAATGTATTTCTCTAGGTCCATATACTCCAACTAATATTTTATTATTTCCACATTCAATGTATGCAGAACCATCAGCATTGTTAAGAACTCCTACTTCCATTTTCATGTTTCTAAGAGTATTATATGCTCTTCCATCTTTTCTTATAAATTCATTAGTCACTATATCCCTCTATTTTGGATTTAATATCATACTTTGAATATGTTTGATAAGGTTATGTTTTAGTGGTTCTTCTTTTTCAATAAGCTCTATTATTTCTATGATACGTTCAATATTTTCTTTCAATCCATTTATCCATATAAGTCCATTTTTTCCAATAATTACATCAGTATATGTATATTCTTGTATCATAGTTGTTAAAAATGCATTTTCTTCACTTAAAAAATGTATTGTTGGTTGTTTAACTTTTATAATTGTTCCTTGATTGAATTTACCAAGACCTCTAGATCTTAGAGTTAACTTCACTCTATTTATTTCATCAACATTGGCTACTCTAAGAAGTAACATATCTTTAATATTGATTATGTTGTTAATATTGGGCTCATTTTTATCATATAATTCTGTTGTTGGTAGAAAACCATGATATGTGCTGTTAATATCAATAGACCATGAAGAATATGATGAACCAGTTACTCGTCCAATAACTAAATCACCATAATTTGGACTGTATGTATCTTTTAGTGGAATTACTTTTATTTGTTCACTTTCAAAGTATACTAATCCAGTTATACTGGAATATATCTTTCCATTTTCTTTATAAGTACCTCTACCTAGTTTATAATTATTGTCTGTTAATAAACTACCTGGTAGTACTATTTCTTTATTTTCTACAAATATCATAGATACACTTCAATCTATTTAATTAATTTGGTTTCAACCTCTCCATGTGTTAGACCACTTAGTGCTGTGTAAAATTCATCTTGTAGTCCTCCAGGGATTTCTACAATACCAATCCAACTTCCATCATTTTCCCATTCTTCTTTAATTAATTTACCATATTGGGTTATTGTAGAATATCCTTTTCCAGCATATGTTCCAGGAATTTTAACTGCAACTTGTACTTTTTCTATTCTTATTGGTATTTTTGTTAAAATTGCTTTTACAGTAGGTGCAATTTGTTCTTCTACAGTTTTCATTGGATCAATATGTACTTTTGCTTCTTCCATAGCTTTTGCTATACGTTTTGGTGGATGGGGAAGTTTTGTTTGTGGATTTATTGCTTCACGAGCTATTTGGTTAATAACTTGTTTAGTTTTTTCTTCTTGCATTTTACGTTTTTGATTTGCTGTAATTTGTATTTGGCCTTTATGTATGATTTTATCAGCTACTTCTAATGCATCTGTAGTTTCGAATGCTTTTTCCATAGCTTCTTCTGAGGCTTTGTCTGCTTTATGTGCATCTTTAAATACTTCTTCAACAGCTATTACTTTGGAGATATCAATGTCTTCTCCTCTTTTATAATCTGCAGCAAGTTCAGCATCTACTAATATTTCAAATCTTTCACCATATCTTTCTAAACGTGCGATTACTGCATCATCAACATTAACCATAGTTTCACCTATTTATTTTAATTATTGGATTTTGTTATTTTTTTAATTTATAAAAATTTATTTCCTTATTCGTTATATATTATTATATTTTATCTTATTTAATAATAAGTAGGTATTAAAATAAGTATCTTTAGAACTTTTATTTTTTTAGTTAAAAAAAAAGTATTGTTTAATTTTTTATTAAAACAAGTGATTTTCAGGTGGTAAAATATTTTTTTTTCTTATAAAAAAAAGTGTGAAGATATTATTCTTCATTAATATCTTCATTTTCATCATCAGAGGATTCTTTAGCTTCTTCTTCAGCTTTTTTAGCTTCTTCTTCAGCTTTTTTAGCTTCTTCTTCAGCTTTTCTTTTTTCTTCAGCGTCTTTTTGTTCTTGTTCTTTACGGTCAAGGAGTTTTTGAACGTATTTTTCAATTTCATCCTCATTGAATTTACGGTATTTTGCATTTTCCTTCTCAATTACTGATATTTCTATACTATCATCAGCAACTTTACCATCTGTTGCAACATAAATACCTTCAATTGCTAAGTCAATAGCTTCATCTAATGTAAGATCGTCTTCATACTTATCTTCAAATAAATTTAAGGTTTTATCTCTTCCAAGACCTATTGCTGTAGCTTTATATTCAACTAATGCACCACTTGGATCAGTTTCATAGATTCTACATTCTCCATCAGATACACCACCAATGATTAAGGAAATACCAAATGGTCTTACACCTCCACTTTGGGTGTACATTTGTTCTAAGTCACCAAGATATTTTGCTAATCCTGTAACAGTGATTGGTTCATGGTACTGTAATTTATTTACTTGTGCTTGATTTCTAGCAATATCAATTAATCTTCTAGCATCAGCTACAAGTCCACTTGAAGCAGTAGCAATATGATCATCTATTTTGAATATTTTTTCAATTGATGATGGAACAATTAGTTTGCTTTTAATTTTTTTATCAACAGCAAAAACTACTCCTTCTTTTGAAATAATTCCAACAGATGTAGTTCCTCTTTTCACTGCTTCTCGTGCATATTCAATTTGGAATAAACGTCCATCTGGACTGAATACTGTTAATGCTCTGTCATAACCTGCTTCTGAAAATTGTCGCATATATATCTACCTCTTTTTTATTTTAATTATTTTAGCATTATGATTTATTTTAAAAATTCTTTTTTCTATTAATATATTATTTATGTATACAATTACTTATTATTACTATTTGTTATTAATATATTTTCAGTATATTTTTGTTATAATAACATTTTCTATGATTTAGTTTTTCATTGAATTACTTCTTAACATAGAGTGTTAGAATATTCCTAGATTAAGAAGTTAAATCCTAGATTAAATGATAGTAAAATATTAATTTAAAAAAGAAAACATTTTTAAATTCTAAAAAAAGAAAATTATACTTTGATAAGTCATATAATTTAAAAAAAAAGAATAAGAAATTATTTTTTCATTATTCTTTTATAGCTTTTTTTGCATATTTAATTACATTATCAACAAATTTAGCACTGCTTCCAAGGTATGTATGAGGATCCATTGTTTCTTCAATTTCTTCCATTGTTAAATGTTCAAGAATTTCTTCTTGTTTTGATAATATGTCTTTAAGTCCAGTATCTTGAGCATAAGCTTCCATTGCACATGATCTTACAAGGCTGTATGCACTTTGTCTTCCCATACCTTTTTGTGTTAATTTTGACATGAATCTTTCAGCCATTACCAATCCATTACTTAAGTTTAAGTTACGTTCAATATTTTCTTCATGGAATTCAAGTTTACCAAATAATTTTAATGAAAGATTTAATATATAATCTGTTAATATAGCTGATTCTGGTAATATGATACGTTCACAAGAGGAGTTAGTTAAGTCTCTTTCATGCCATAATGGGTTGTTTTGTAGTGCTGCATTTACATATGATCTTACAACTCTAGATACACCACATATTCTTTCACCAGTTATGGGATTTCTTTTATGTGGCATTGTACTACTACCTACCTGTTTTTTAGGATCGAATTTTTCACCAACTTCCATTATTTCAGTTCTTTGTAAGTTACGAACTTCTAATGCCATTTTTTCAAGTGTACTACATATATTTGCAAGAGTCATAACATATTCTGCATGATTATCCCTTTGAACTACTTGGTTTGAAATATGTACAGGATTAAGTCCTAATATTTCAGATACTCTCATATGAATATCATAACCTACATCACCAAGAGCAGCTGTTGTACCAACTGCTCCAGTCATCATACCAACACATAAATGTTCTTTTGTTAAATCTAATCTATCTAATTGACGGGTAAGTTCATCTATGTATATAGCAAATTTCATACCATATGTTGTAGGAAGTGCATGTTGTCCATGTGTTCTTCCAATTGTTACAGTATTTTTATGTTCTTGAGCTAAATCAATTAATAATTCAATGAGTTTTACAACTTTTTCTCTTATAATTATAATTGAATCCTTAAGTTGTATTGATTGACTTGAATCAATAATATCATTACTTGTTGCTCCATAGTGAACATATTCTCCAGCATCATTTTCACATACTTCTTCTAATGCTTTCATTAATGCTGCAATATCATGGTGTGTAGCTTGTTCAATTTCATCTACACGTTCTTGTTTAACATATTCAGTTGTAGCTTTTTTATTTATTTCATCTGCAGCATCTTTTGGAATTAAGCCTATTTCAGCTTCTGCTTTTGCAAGTGCGGCTTCAACTTTTAACATATTCTGTAATTTTGATTCTTGTTCCCATATAGCCTTCATTTCTGGAGTACCATATCTAAATTCTATTGGATGTATTGCCATAATAATCAGTTAATTAATTTTTTTTTAGTAACTCTTTAAATTTCAAAATTAAAACTTTTTTTTTAA
>NZ_MAIF01000019.1:0-7254 GCF_001729395.1 Methanosphaera sp. A6
AATATTATTAAAGTATTTATAAAGTAAATTCAATAGTATTAATTATTTAATAATAAGTGGCTAAAATATGAAAAGTGAAGTATATTTCACTAATATGACTTCGAATAATCCCAATGATAGTTTACTTCTAAAACTAGAAAGATTATATGAAAGAACTGGTTTTTCATTTCTTATTAGTGAAAATGATAAAGTTGCAATAAAGACACACTTTGGAGAAATAGGAAATACTGGATATATACAACCACAATATGCCAGAAAAATAGTTGATGCATTAAAAAAACTCAATTCAAAACCATTTCTAACTGATACAAACACATTATACCACGCAAAACGTGATAATAGTGTGGATCACTTAGAAACTGCAACAAAACATGGATTTACATATTCTGTTATAAATGCTCCAGTAATAATTGCAGATGGACTAACAGGTTGTAGTGATGTTGAAGTAGAAATAAATAAAAAACTATTTAACAAAGTAAAAATTGCAAAGGACATATATGATAGTGATGCAATGATAGTTATATCCCATGTAAAAGGACATATACTAGCAGGATTTGGAGGAGCACTTAAAAATCTAGCAATGGGATGTGCTTCTAGAAGAGGAAAAATCCATCAACATAAAATTGCAGCACCATTCATATCAAAAATTGCATGTCTTGCATGTAATGTATGTATAGATGCATGTCCAGAAAATGCTATAACAGTAGATACACATGCACATATTAATTATGAAAAATGTATCGGATGTAATGATTGTATAGGTGCATGTCCAAAAAATGCTATAAAACTAAATAAAATTAATTCTGAGGAATTTATTGAATCAATGATGGAATATGCATATGGTTCTGTTAAAGATAAGGATGATAAAGTCTTATATATTAACTTTTTAACAGATATTGCTCCAGATTGTGATTGTAATCCGTATAGTGACAGACCAATTGTTAGAGATATTGGTATTCTAGCAAGTTATGATCCTGTAGCTATAGATAAGGCAAGTTATGATCTTATAAACAAGGAACTTGGATTAATTGATTCAGCACTTGAGTCTAACCATGAAGAAGGTGCTGATAAATTTAAGGGTGTGTGGAGAAATATAGATGGACATATGCAAATAGACTTTGCACAACAATTAAATATGGGAACTAAAGATTATAAGATAGTGGAAATATAGTGATAAACATGAAAGAAATTGAAGAAATAAATAAAAAATTAGAAGCAAATAATTACATTTCTAACAATCAAATAAATACCACATTGTTTCTAGCTTTTATGTTAAAAAAGCCAATACTTATTGAAGGACCGCCAGGTACTGGAAAAACAGAACTTGCAAAAACAATTGCAGAAAGTTTTGACAGGGACTTCTTTAGAATACAATGTTATGAGGGAATAACCTTTGAGCAAGTTGTTGGAGAATGGAATTATCAGAAACAGTTATTATACCTAGAATTAGCAAGGGAAAATAAGGAAGATATGACGATATTTTCAAATGAATTCTTTATACAAAGACCCCTTCTAACAGCATTTAGTAACACAAAACCATCAGTACTCTTAATTGATGAAATTGATAAGGCTGATGAAGAACTTGAAAGTTTTCTACTTCAAGCATTAGGTGAACAGGAAATTACTGTAAATGATTTAGATACATTTGAACTTAAAAATGATTTAATTGTTGTTCTCACATCAAATGCACAACGTACTCTTCTTGATGAAACAAAGGATAGATGTTTATACTTATATATTGATTATCCAGAATATGAACGTGAAGTAAGTATAGTAAATAAGAGAGTTCCCCTTGCTGAGAATAATTTAGTTGATGATATTGTGGAAAAAACTCAGAAAATAAGAAAATTAGACTTATCTAAAAAACCTTCCATAAGAAGTACTGTTGACTGGGTTAGATCACTTATTGCATTGAATGAAATACCTCCAACTAGAGAAGCTCTTGAAAATACATTAAATGTTGTTGCAAAAAATGAGGAAGATAAGGAACGTATTATTAATGAAGTTTTAAATAAAATCTAATCTCCCCTATTTTTTTTTATAATTGATATAACATCGCCTATAGAATATATTATATGGTCTGCTGAATCTTTTAGTATCTCTGGTACATTTTCTCCCTGTTCTAATGTTAATATGCCAGTATTTGCAGCTTCTATAGCTAATTGATCATTTGTATGATTTCCAACCATGTACACATAGTCGCCCCTTCTTTGAAGAGTGTTTACTAGATTGTATTTACCTTCCCTATTTAGAGTACTATACACATTAGACTTGGGTATTTTTAGAATAGATGCTATTTTACTAAGTGACTCTTTATTATCACCTGATGCTATGTAGATTGATAGTGGTGAATTATTTATAAAATTCATAACACGTCTTGTATCTTCAAAAAATACACCACCTGCTGTATATACATATTCAATCATTCCATTATCCATATCAACAATCAATGCACAACCACTTATTATTTCAACATCATAATTTTCAATCAAAGTATTTGTAGCTAAAAATAAGTCATGAAACGATGTTGAATCATTAGCCAATACATCCACAACATCACTTTTTAGGATATTTATTTGTGAATAACTAATTTCAAAATATTCCATATTATCCTTTAGATAATCATATAATGTTCCAGTATGTCTAGATAATTCATTTACAGATTCCTGTAATACAACTATGATTCTACTTTTTTTTTGATTAGCAATACCTATAGTATTTGTTTCATAAATTAATTTATTATGGACAACATCATTTAACACAGTTATTCTTTTAAGAATTGTACCAGCATTATCAAAAACTATTGATTTCATAGAAGACATACCTAATTATATTTAAAAAAAAGTTAAATAATATAAAAAAAATAGAAAGAGGAATTATAAACTTTTTGCATCCTCACCTTCAATATAGAACATTTTCTCATAAAGGAATACTTTCTCTGGACATACAAGCTCACATCTTAAACATGCACTACCATTACAGTAATCAGAACGTATAGTAGCAACACCATCTTCAATTTTAAGTGCACTTTCAGGACATTCATTTGCACATGCTTGACAACTAATACATCCTTCAACCTTACTTTCAAGTTTAGTACCTACCTCTTCAATAATAGATAAACCATTTACTCCAATATCTGGTATATCACTCTCAAATAATCTGTGAATTTCAGGGTCATCCTCTACTTCAGGTAAGTTACCATAGCCATAACTTTCTAGCCATTCATCATACTTCCATAATGGCATGTTTTGTTCACATACAGCAAGTTCTAATCCATATATTTTCTCAAATATTTCAGATGTTGCAAGTGTAATATGGTTTCCCCTCATACCATCAGCAACTTCTTGTAATTCACTTAGTAAGTCGGGATTTTCAACAATATCCCTTGCCATAGAGAGTGATGTGTTACCTATCTGGTAAATATCCCATGAACATGCAGGTATTTGACCTACTGTTAATGATTTCATTGGATCTACATAGAAACCACTTGCACCTGCCATATAAACTGCATCAATATCATCTAATTCAATACCTGCTTCTACACATAATGTTATGTGTGCTGCTCTAAAAGCACCTAATGCTTTACCAATTTCAGTTAAGTCTTTTTCTGATAAGTAAACATCATCTTGTAGATTTATTTTATTATCATCAGTTTTAATATCTGGAATTGAAATAATTCCCTGTTCTGTACCTAAACTGTATGCTGAAATTACACCAGTACCTGTAATACCACGAGCTTGTGTTTGTGGATTCTGTTGTTCTATAATTTCACCTGTAGTTACATCCATTAAGTTACATGCATCTACTTTTAGATCACTGTTAAGTACCATGTTTCTCCACTGATCACCCTCAGCTGTTACATCACAAATTGCTCCAGGGGATGCTAGCATACCACATTCAATTGCCTGACCTTCCATAGCAGGTCCTGCTGCTGCTGAACAAGAAAATATTTCACCATCTATTACAAGTGCTATTTCTGCATTTGTACCAAAATCTGATACTAAGTAAATACCTTCTTTGTCAACAACACCAGATTTAACAAGCATTGCAAGTGCATCTGCTCCTATTTCATGTTTTATTGCTGGAGGTATGTATACATCTGCATCAGGATTAATATCCAAGTCAACATCACCTGGTTTAATAATCTGTGCATTTCTTTTTGGTGGTGTAATTTTCATACGTTCAACAGCATTTGTTCCCCAAAATGCTAAATCTCTAATTTCAATATTTTGGAATAATGATAATTGAATTGGGTTACCACATACCGCAAATCTAGTAATTTTAGATTTATCCACTTCTAACTGGTCAACTACTTTATTTACAGCTTCCATTATTAGTTGGTGTGCTTGTTCTCTACCAACATTCACTGCAAAATGTAAATGATCCATTACATTAGCTCCAGGAATTGGATGTCTTAATGTAACTGTTGTAGAAATTGTACTATTATCTTCAACATTAATAGCTTGTGCTCTAACACCACTTGTTCCTATATCCATTGCTATAGCATATTCTTCTACCATAATCTCATCTCCTTATCTGGACATATATGATTCCACTTATTATTTATAGTAAATTAGTTTAAACATAATATAACTTTTTTACTCTAATTAATTATAGTATCTTGTGTAATATAAAGATTAGCTAAAATATTTAAAATATTAATTATAAAAATAGTACATCTTTAAAAAAGAATTATTAGGAAATATCTTAAAAAATAAGTTTAATTTAAATTAAATTATAAAAAAAGGGAGGTTAGAAGAAAAGAAAATAGTTTTATATCTTCTAATTTGTAGACAAGTTCTAGGAGTATGCTGCTACATATTCTCCAACAATATCAGCATATTCTTTTCTGATGTCTTCCCATGTTTTACCATCATCTACAATAGCATCTGCTATTTTTGGTACGTGGTATGCTTCTACACCATAGAATGTTTGTGGACTTTCTTCTACAAAGTCACGACGTACTGCTCCTCCTCCACAACCAAATGGTGTGTCAAGTCCTGCTTCTTGCATTAATGCTATGATTTTACCAAATGCTGTCATGGTTGTTGTCATTAATGCTGTTGCAGTTACAAGTACTGGTTTGTTTTCTTTTACTGCTTCTACTACTTTAGTGTTAGGTACATCACGACCAAGATCTACTGCTTCATATCCATTTGCATTTAAGAACATAACAATTAAGTTTTTACCAATATCGTGAGGGTCTCCTTCTACTGCACAACAACATACTGTTGCTTTGGAATCTGCTTTGTGTCCAAGTTTTGCTTCACAAAGTGCTACTCCAGACATCATTGCATCTCCTGCAAGCATTAAATCAGGAAGGAAGAATTCACCTTTAGTATATAATGCACTTACACCATCCATACCTTTCATTAAAGCGTTGTTAATAAGGTCTATTGGTTCTTCACCAGCATCTAATGCTTTTTCTACTTGTGCATCACATTCGTCTTTGTCACCATATAATACAGCTAAAGCCACTGTTCTTTTTATTCCTTCTTCTTTAGGTAATATTTCCATTACTTCAGGATCATCTTCAGGTTTAAGAGCAGGACCTTCAATTTTAACATTGTATCTTATAGCAATTGTATCATAATCTGTTAATTTTCCATAATATTTTTCTAACGGACTATCCATTTTTACACACTTCCTTTCAATTATTTATAATTCATATTGTGATGGATCATGTTCTTTTACTTTTCTTCCATAACGTTTTATACATGTTTTTATGAATTTATCTTTATCATCAGGTAATTGTTCATATGTTTTTAAGGTAGAGTCAAGTGTATCTCTTTCAAATCTTGTTAATAAGATACGATTTTGATCTACTGCATCGTTGATTAATTCTATTGCCTTAAGTGCTGCTGCACGTGATCTTAAGTAAATATCTTCCCCTTCTGCTGTAATAGCTTTACCAATTTCATATGCATTATCATATGATAATATTACACCTTGAGGATCTCTGTATTTATCTGCTAGTGCATATGTATCTCTTAATTGTTTGTTTGTTCCGATTTGTGTTGCTGTATTCATAAGAGCACATTCACAACCTAGGGATTGTAACCATACACCAGGTGTTGGTCCACCCATTTCTTCTCTGTTATATACAGATTCATTACTCCATACATCACATACTGCTGCTGCAAGGTTACCCATGAGGTCTGAGTGAGCACATGTTGCATTTTTACCTTCTGCACAGATTGGTACAGATGCTATTGATTTTACAATAGGGTTTTCATATCCACAATCTTTTGTTGGTCCTTGTGCACCACATTCAATTGCTACTAAACTTCTTGCTCCTGCAATTGCTCTTGCTACTGCTGCAATTGTATGTGATACGTTTTTACTAGTTAATCCACCTGCAAGGAACATTGCAGTGTTAGCTTGTGCACAGTCTGTATCCCCACCAGGAACTACATTGTTTCTTTTTGCTATGTCTACAATTTTTGTCCACATATATTCCATATCAATAGAACCAAGTACACCTATACCATAGAGTATTGCTCTTACATCTCCCCTTGATATACCATAATCTGATACAACTTTACCACCAATAGTTTCAATACAAAGCATTGATGCTCCATTTTGTGCACATGCTTCGAATGATTCATCCATTGCTATGTCAAATTCTGATCCTCTAAGACCGTTTTCTTCTTCTCTCATATCTGCTACTGTTGACATGAGTGATACTTTTGCACCGAATTTGTCGTGTAATTTTTCAAGTTCTTCAAATGTAACAGCTGTACAACGTTCTGATGCTTCTCTTGAGATAGATTGTTGTTGTACGTGTTCTGTTTCTATTTGCATTGCAGGAAGCCCTATTGCTGCTGCTCTTTCACATGCAGCAAATGCTATGTTTTTAGAGGTTGCTTCTAATCCATCAATTGATTCTTCTGATCCTTCTGCAGGAGCTACTTTGATGTTAGGAACTACATCTCCACCACCCATTACCTGGTCTAATCCCATCTTTACTGGGTGTTTTGTTTGTCCGAAAACCATTTCATCTGCTGATGCATTTTCCATTTTTGTAAAACGTTTTAATACCATATATTTCACCGAGTATATTTTTTATTTTATACCCACATAATTATTTTAAATTATTCAAGTATTATTGATACTAAATAATAAGTAAATTAAAACTTACAATTAATACTATTTATATTTTAATATATAAAAAGATAGCCATATTTACTAAAAATAAAAAATAAGCATATGTTACATATTATTCATAACAAATAATCTAAAATAACTTTTATT
>NZ_MAIF01000020.1:0-10496 GCF_001729395.1 Methanosphaera sp. A6
AATTGAAATCGTATAAGTTATTGTACATTTAAAACAATGGCTGAAAATAGAATAAGATCATAATGAAATTGAAATGAAGCAAACCATGAAAAACCAACTGAAAGATGTAAAAATAGAATAAGATCATAATGAAATTGAAATGGTGTTAGTACAGGTATGGACGGATTACTCCATGAAAAATAGAATAAGATCATAATGAAATTGAAATATAAAAATAACAAATGGAACAACAACAAAAACAGTAAATAGAATAAGATCATAATGAAATTGAAATGTCGTTGAACAAGAAATAAGAATTATAGAAAATAATAATAGAATAAGATCATAATGAAATTGAAATTTAACATCTACAAGGTCATGAAGAAGTTTTGTTTCATAATAGAATAAGATCATAATGAAATTGAAATCGATACATTTTTAAATTACTTGTATCAGTAGTAATAAATAGAATAAGATCATAATGAAATTGAAATACTCTTACCCGATTTAATTATGAATATCTTCAAGCATAATAGAATAAGATCATAATGAAATTGAAATGATGTAGAAGATGAAGTTGATGAATTTCTTGAAGAGAATAGAATAAGATCATAATGAAATTGAAATGATATCTTTCATATATTATCATTTTTATCATATTTTTAATAGAATAAGATCATAATGAAATTGAAATTTGGTAAAAGAAATAGCGGAAGACAATGAATACTCTGAATAGAATAAGATCATAATGAAATTGAAATGTATATTCTACTGTTTCTACTATTTCTACTGAGTAGAAACTATTATATTTACCAAAGTAATATATTACAATAAGGAGGTTTTAACTATGGTTTTAATTAAATCAATAAAAGTAAGTGAAAAAACACATAAATTATTAACTAAAATTTGTCCTAAAAATAAATCATACAATGACATAATATATAATGCATTAATTCAACAATACACAGAAAAAGAATACCTAACTGACGAAGAAGCTGAATATTGCAATAAAATGATAGACCAATTCGAAAAAGGAGATAATACTGATACATACACAATAGATACTGATAATTTAGATAAAGAATTAGATGAATTGGAAAAACAAGGTGTACTATGAATTACATACTACAATACACTAAACACGCCTTAAAAGACTTGAAAAAAACAAAAAAGAAAAACTTACACGATTACAATAAATTAAAAGAAGATTTAGAAAAACTAAGACAAAATCCCTACACCTCAGCAAATATTAATATAAAAAGTTCTAAATGTCCCAGATGTAAACGTATGAAATCAGGAACGCACAGGATAATATATTATATTCATACTACTAAACCAATAATAGAAATAGTAATGATAATTGAACGAAAAAAGAACTACAGAGATTTTTAAAAAAAATATTTTATGATCTTCAAAAAAATAATTATTTTCATTCAAAAAAATAAGTTAGTGCTGAAGTAATTAAATTATTGAAAAATAGGAGTGGTGGTTATATCGTGTTAGTTAATTGAAATGTGTTTTTAATTCTTTTAAAATATGCTGTAAAATATAATCCTGTTGTTTAACATCATTACTTAAACCATATTCTTTAATAATATCTTCTTTCAATAGAATAAGATCATAATGAAATTGAAATGTAGGGTTATAACATTTCTTTTTAGTTATTTATTACAAATAGAATAAGATCATAATGAATTTGAAATTTAAATACTACTACCTACAGAAATAATATTAAGAAAAATAGAATAAGATCATAATGAAATTGAAATTGTTGTCTTATTGCAGTTAATACACTTTGAATTAAAAATAGAATAAGATCATGTGAAATTGAAATAGTATTTAATATAAATAATAACTATTTGTTAATAAAATAAGAATAAGATCATCTTGAAATAATTTTTAATAGAAAAAGTGTGTTTCATGGGAAAAAGATATTTTCTCCCATTACTATTTTTTTTAAATTCCTTAGTCATTGAATTTTCCTAGGAATTCTTTTATTCTTGGATTGTTTGATTGGAATACTTCTTCTGGTGTTCCTTGTTCTTCTATGTATCCATTTTCCATGAATATTATGTTGTCTGCTACTTTTTTTGCAAAGTTCATTTCATGTGTTACTATTACCATTGTCATTTTTTCACTTGCAAGATCTTTTATTACTTTTAGTATTTCTCCTGTAAGTTCTGGGTCCAGTGCAGATGTTGGTTCATCAAAGAAGAGTATGTCTGGATTCATTGCTAGTGCTCGAGCTATTGATACTCTTTGTTGTTGTCCTCCTGATAATTCACATGGATATGCATCTTTTTTATCAGGTAGGTCCATTTTTTCAAGTAGTGCTTCTGCTTCTTTGTATACTTCTTCTGGGTTTCTTTTTTGTACTTTTATTGGTGCATTTGTTATGTTTTTCATGACTGAGTGGTGTGGAAATAGGTTGAAGTTTTGAAATACTAATCCAAATGTTCCATCGAAGTTTATTTCTCCACTATCTGGTGTTTCTAGTTTTGTTATACACCGAAGAAGTGTTGATTTTCCACTTCCTGATGGTCCTATTATTGCTAGTACTTCTCCTTTTTCTACTTGTAAGCTTATATCTTCCAGTACTGTGTTTTTGTTAAAGCTTTTTTTTAGATTTTTTATTTCTAGTAGTGTCATGTTTTTGCCTCTATTGGTAGTAGTTTAGTTTCTTTTCTAGTAATTCCATTATAAATGCTACTATTGCATTTAGTATGTAGTAGAATATTCCTGCTATAAATAGTGCTAGTATTGATGCTTCTGATGCTGCTACTTGTTTTGCTACTGTAAAGAGTTCTGGTATTGCCAGTACAAATGATAGTGATGTGTCTTTTACTAGTGTTATAACTTCGTTTGTTATTGATGGTAGTACTATTTTAAATACTTGTGGTAGTATTATTATGAAAAATGTTTCCATTTTTGTATATCCCAGTATTTGTGCTGCTTCATATTGTCCTTTTGGTATGGATTCTATTCCACCTCTGAATATTTCTGCAAAGTATGCTGCATAGTTTATTATGAATGCTATTAGTACTGCTATTAGTCTGTAGCTACTGGATGTACTTACTCCTAGTATGTAGTATGGTCCAAAAAATACCACTATTAACTGTAGCATGAGTGGTGTTCCCCTCATTACTGAGATATATATTCTCATTATCCATTGTATGGGTTTGATTTTACTCATTCTTCCCCATGCTACTACTAGTCCTAGCGGTATTGCAAATAGTAGTGTTAGTATAAAAATTTCTAGGGTGGTTATTAATCCACCCATTAGTTCTGTTAGTACTGTTGTTAGTAACATTTTAGATACGCCTTTCTAGTTTGTGGTGTTGGTTGTTGTGTTGTTGTTTTTTATAAGTGATCCTGGTACTCCATAGCTATCATATTTACTTGCTATTTTTGCTATTGTTCCATCTGCTTCCATTTCATCAAGTGTTTGTTGTATTTTGTCTCTTAGTTGTTCATTTCCTTTTTTAAATCCTATTCCATATTGTTCTGAGGATATTTCTTCATCTAGTATTTTATAGTCACTTGGATTACTTTTGGAGTTTACTTGGTATTGTGCTACTCCTATATCCATTGCTACTGCATCACATGTTCCTGCATCTAAGTCTAAAAATGCTGTGTTGTAGTCGGCTATTTGTACTAGTTGTTTGAATGTGTCTGCTAATGGTTTTTGATCTCCTTCTAGTGCTGATAGTGCTGAGGAATCTTTTTGTGTTTCTACTTGTTTTCCTTTAAGGTCACTTAGTGAGTTTATTCCAGAGTTTGATTTTGTTACTATTACTTGTTTGTTGTCTATGTATGGTTTTGACCAGAGGTATTTGTCTTCTCTTCCATTTATTGTGAATCCATTCCAGATACAGTCTATTGTTCCTGAGGATAGTTCACTGTCCTTTGCATCCCAGTCTATTGGCTGTTTTACAAGTGTCCAGTTGTTTCTGTTACATACTTCTTGTGCTAGATCTAAGTCAAATCCAACATATTCACCGTTATCATCTTTATATCCGTATGGTGGAAATTCTGAGTCAAATCCTACAACTAATACATTGTCGTTTGGACCTGTATTTCCATTTGTGTTAATTACACCAGTAAATACTAGTACTGCTGCAATTATTGCAATTAGCACTATTACTCCTGCTATAATCCCTATTTTTTTATTCATTAATTTAACGCTCCACTTTATTAAAATATATTAAATTATTTTTTACATGCTAATTGTAGGTAAAAAAAGGTATAATATATATTATTCTATTTATAGTTTCCTATATTTATTTATATGTATATGGTCACTGATAGTGATATGTGTATTGTTTGAGTGTTTGTGGGATTTAATAAATTTTAGGGTGTGTGACAATTATTTTATCCTATAAAAATAGATATATTATACAAAACAACACCAAATATTTGATAAACATAGTAACAAGAAATCATGATACAAAAAATAGTATTGTAAGTTTTCTTTAACTAAATAAAAAAAAAGAAAAAAGGATAATTTATCCTTCCATATAAATTAATCCAATACCTCTATACATTAATAAAAATGTAACTGTATTATAAATTAATGCCATAATAGGTATAGGAATATATGCATCTATGAAAACACCAATAAAAGTAATTATATTACTAAGTATTCCTAATATAATGAAAAATATTGTATATTTTCCCACACCAATACTTTTAATTTTATTATATAATTCTTTGATATTGAGTCCTTCCATAATACTTCCAGTTTCTGCAAGACGTGCTTGTGCAATGTAATTAAAATACATACTTATAATTAAAAGTACTACTGCTATGAGCATACAAACAACAAAAGCTATTCCTAAAGACATTACTACATCCCTAGGTAGTGCTTGCATTATCACATCAGCTGATGTTCCAACAGGATATTTTTCTGCAACAAGAGCTACTTTGTAGAAATTAGAATATAATCCTAATGGTATTGCTATTATTATAGTAATAATAATAGGTACCAATGCATATACCATAGTTAAAATATAGTTTCTTAGTCCATCAAGAAAATTATTCTTAAGATCTAGTTTAGGTATTTCATTTGAATTTTTAAGTGTAGATTCAATAATAGAAATTCCAATACCATATATTAAAATAGTAATTATTAGTACTAATAGTAAACTAATTAGAGAACCATTTCCATTATCAATATTACTTAGAAAAGTACTGACAAAACAAAGTACTGCTATGATTATAATAGATTTTCTATTATGTTCTTCCATAATATAATTAAATACTTCTTTAAAGATATCTGATACATCCATAACTCTTTTCCTCCTTTTATTTTTATTATTAATATATAATTTGTTTAATATAAGTTATATAGTTGTTGATAAATAAAAACAGGAATCAAAAAGAAGTTTAAACTTAGAAAAAGATAATTTAAGACTAAAAAAAGAAAAAAGAAGTATATTTATTATCCTTCCATATATATTAAAGCTGCTAGTCTAGCTGAAAATATTGATGTGAATGAAACTATTATAAAGTAATATATGTAGACTCCATATATAGGTATTACTACTACAAACATTCCAAGAACCAATGATATAAACATTATAATAGCATACATTACAAGACATGTTAGAAATTTACCTAATCCTATACGTCTCATTTTATTAAACAATGCTTTTATATTACATCCGGCCATAATACTTTCAGTTTCTGCAAGACTTACTTGAGCCAAGAATAAGAATATTGAAACTACTATGAGTAATACACCAAATAAAACCATTACACTACCAAGACTAAATTCAAGAGCTTTAAATGTCTCTGGAGGTATTGATTGTAGTACAAAAAATGTTGGATAATTACTAGGCATAGAACTTAGAATTGATGTAACCTTAGCAATATTAGAATATAAACCAAGTGGTATTGCAAGTATCAATGTAATTATTATAGCAATTAAGACATAAAAAATTGTTATAATAACCTTTTTAATTCCATTAAGAAGATCTTTTTCTAAATTAAACTTTGTAATAGTATCATTTTTATTAAGTGTTGTTTTTGAAATTGAAACCATGAATCCACTTAATATAAGTTGAATTATAACTGAAACTAACAAAGTAATTATTATGATACTAGTATTACCTGCAAGATAATTAACACTCATATATGAACCAAATTGTGATATAAACAACAATATCGCATATACTACTGCTATCATAAACCATCTTTTATAGTTGTCAATTGGATAGTAGAATGCATCCCGTATAATATCCGATATTTCCATTTTATCCTCCTTTTATATTTTTTTTATTAAAATTAAACTAATTAATAATTTATTTAAAATTCCTATTATAATTTTTGGTAATGAATAACAAAATAAGCAATTATGAAATACATTTCTAAAAATAGGCATAGTCATATGCTTTTAATACTAATTGGAGAAAAAGTTTTTATCCATGTATTTAAAATAGTTGATATATATCATGTATCTGATTTTTTAGAAAAGTAACTGATTTTCAAATTACCTAAAAGATTATATTAAATAAGTTAATTATATACACCCAATTAAACTATCATAAATATACATCCAACCAACTATCATAAATACCTATTTTTAATACTTTACATGTATATACTCCATGCATTATTTTAGTATTTTCATTAACTTCTAAAAAAAAGAATATATTATCTTCTTTTTCTGGAAAAAGATTTCCATTTAATAAAAAAAAAGTAGATTAACTAAATATACTAGTAGAAATCATCTATGAATAAAACTATTTAATGAACTTATTAAACACTTGTTGATGCCTTTAAATATACCCTGAAAAATCCTAAGGTATGGTTATTAATTGTCTTATCTTATCTAACATACCTGATAATTATCTTGGTTTTGGTGGAGATGGAGTTGTTATGATTTGTGCTGTTTATAGTGCTGTTATATATTATAATGTATGCCAATTATAGAGACAATACTCATAGAACCTGATACATAAATTTACATTTTAAAGGTGTTATTGTTAAGGAAATTAAAAATTTAGTCTTAGTATTGTTTAATTATATATATTGGTCGATTTATTTGGATTATTTATTAATAGTTTTCTATGCTAATTGATACATATCATTGTCCTACTGTACTTTATATGGAGGAATAATTGTTTTTCCATTTTGAAATTCAGACAACACAAAAAAAATGATTTTATTTTAAAATTAAATATTGTATTTCATAAAAAAAAATTGTATTTCATAAAAATAATAAAAAGAGGGTGGAGAATTCCTTTTTTACTTTTTAAATCAAACCCATAAGTCATCAAAAATCTGTTACATATTAAATGTAATTACTACAACAATTCTTATTATTCTCCATCCTATATTAAAAAAATTAAGAAAGTAAACCAATATCATGGTTTATTTTCAATTATTGTTGTTGTATTTCTTACTTCGTTGTATGCTTCTCTTTGACCAGTTACTAGTGTTATAGAATTTACCATATTATTTGTTAGTTGTATATCTGATAGATCTATTTGTCCATTGTTTATCATGAAGTATTTTATTTGATTATTTTCATCCATTATTGATTTTTCATTAACTTTTATACAGATTTTATTAGTACCGACAACAAGATTACCCATATAATCTGTAAGATTTGCCTTTATTGAAAGTTTTTTACTTGTTGTATTATATGTTACAATATCATAATTAAATGATATATCTGATTTTTCTAAAGTAAAAGTTGTATTAGCTTTAGTATAGGAAGTATATATTTTATTACTATATACTGCTTCTACCATGTAATTTCTTATATTATTAGCATTATCTGTTGCTGCTAATCCTAGTGGAACTTTATATGTAAAGTTAAGCATACCCTCAGTTACATTTAGTATTATTATGTTACCATCTTCATCTTTTAATGTTTTACCATTTATTTTAAAGATCATTTTACCATTTTTAACAATTGTATTTGTTGTATTAGGTGTTATATCTTTAACTGACACCATAAATATAATATTATCATTTTGTTTTGCAACTGATGGATTTAGAGTTAAATTTACAAATGCAATTCTCTTATTAAGTTTTATATCTACTGCTGAAGATCTAGATTCCTCATAAATACCAGATCCACTATAAGTTGCTGTTATATTTCTAGCATTACATAGATATGACTCTGCATTTAAAGTATATGTTACAATTCCATTTACTACTGAAAACTTCATAGGTGGCATGTCACTATTAAATTTTCCATCTGTTCTTAATGTTTTACCATTAATCTTAAAGACTATGTTACCACCAGTTACTGGATTTCCATATTCATTAAGAAGATTAGCAGTTAATGTGATGTTTTCACCAATATATTCATTAATTGGTGTTACAGTTATTGTAGTTTTAATTTTTCTTACATTAACAGATGTTGCATTAACTGATGGATTATATGAATTATTTCCAGAATATGATAAAGTAATGTTAATTGTTTCAATACTATTTACATTATATACATATTCAAAAGTTCCATTTGAATCTACTAAAAGATCATATGTATTATTATTAATATTTAATGCAACAGTAGTATCTGGTATTATATTTCCATCTACATCTACAAGTTTTCCTGAAATTATCATATTAGAATTTATTACAGGAGTTTCTATTGGATTTAATGTTATTTGTGTGTTTATTTTTGTTGCATTGAATTTCACAGATACATATGTTGCATTTAGAGCACCATTATCATAATCACTAACAATTAAAGTATTTTCTTCAAAATTATCTACCACATAGTCATGAGAGTATACTCCTTCACTATTAGTTTTTACAACAGTAGCAACACCATTGAATATTAATAATATGTTTGCATTTGTTATAGCATTTGAATTGTTATCTGTTAATTTTCCAGTAATTGTAAATGTTTTATTAATTTTTACAGGTTCAAAGGAGTCTAATGTTAATGTCGTATTTGTTTTATTAGCTGTAGGCATATTATTTAATATTATAATAGATTCTTTTTCTTTTGCACCATTTAACACTGCATCATTACCATAAACATCTTTTGCAAATAAAGCATTGTTTTTTATTGTAATATTTGCTGATTTTTGTGTAGTTTTAACTGTATAATTTAATTGTGATATAATTCTATTGTTTATTATTGAGATATTTGTTATAACTTGGTTTTTCTTATCTCCAAATGCTAGAATACCTGTAATGTTGTTTGATGTTATGTTTATATTATTTACACGTCCACTAAGTTCAGATACTATCATGTTTCCAAGGATATTGTTGTTTTTTAATGTGATATTTTGTGTGTTATATCCTGATGATGCTGCTTGGAATTTAACTGAGCCAATATTGGAATTTTCAACAATAACTGAGTTATTTAGACTTGTTTTCCTAAATGTTAAGTTATTTATTGTTGAATTAGATATTGTTATTATACCAATTGGTTCTAAGCTATTAAATGTATTGTTATATGCTATTGTATTATTGTTTAAGTATGTGTTTCCATCAACACTATTATTAACTACAGTACTGTTAGATGATGGATTGAAATGTGTTCCATTTAATAAAACATTACCTCTATATATATTATCAAAGGTAGGCATTCCAGAACCTTCACCTTCACCAGCACCACTACCCCATTGTATTGTAATACCCATACCATCTCTATAGTTGATGGTGTTGTTTTCAATTAAGTTATGACAACCACTGGTTACTATAGCATAACATATTGATTGAGGAATTACAGCAGATAGTCTGTTGTTTGTAATTCTATTATATTCATTTGTATGATATATATCATGAACATCAATATTGTATGTTGTAAAGTATATTAAGTTACCAATCATACCATCACCTTGAATTGTATTATTATCAAAAGTACAGTATGATGCTAATGCTCCTACAAGAGTACTGTGTCCATGACTATTTTCTGTTTTAAAATAACTATTTTTAACTGTTATATAGGTAGAATTTGCTCTTATTGAGAAACTTCCTACTCCACCACCAATTTTTTGATTTTCAGTAATTTTAGTTATATTATCAAAGGTTATGTTAGATGCAGTCCATACAAATATTTGTGTATTATAGAAATAAAGTCCAGTAACATTACTTCCACTACTTCCAGTATAGAATGAAACTGAATCACCAGAATCTTTTCCAAAGAAATCCTTACTTGTTGAATTTAGTGAGATATTTGAATCATGTGTAGATGAAATCATATTAATTGGTTTGGTAATAAGCATTGTATAATTTGTAGTATTTGTAGTTCTAAATAGTCCCTGAAAATCTAAAGTATCTCCAGCATTAACTTTATCTGTTAAAGTACCATTATTAAAGAAGTCATTGAATGTTGTATTAGTAACTATGTGTGTTACAGATTCTTTTTTCAAATTAACTGATTTATCAACCGTTTTAATGCTTTTATCTTGGATATTAGCACTCTTTATATCAGTTGATGATTTCTCAGTATTTGTTATTTTATTATCTGTTATAATTGATTTTTCAGTATTTTTTGTTAAATCACTTGACTTTTCTTTCTTATATGTTGTTTTATTATTATCTTT
>NZ_MAIF01000021.1:0-8221 GCF_001729395.1 Methanosphaera sp. A6
CTTTGTATACATTATGTAAACATATATAATATCTCTTGAATATACTAATATATGAACATATATTTGTTTTTGAATTATTTATTATAATCTATGTACACATGATGTATACATGAGTGTTATTGGTTTTTATTTAAAAACAACACACAAAAGTATAGTATAGTTAATGTTTACATAAATCTTATTTTTGTGTACATTTTCTTTTCATGTAATTATTTTAGTAAAGATAAAAAACTATTACAATTATAACTATTAATTATAATTATAATTATAAAAATAATCTAAAGGGACATCTATGAATATTAACTTTAATAATAAGAAATTAATTCTATTACCAGCAACTATCACATGTATCATATCCTTATTGTTAGTATATAAATTTACATTTCCAATATCATGGGATGTATATTATCATATACATATGGCTAATTTATATATGACAAATGGCCTTGTATTTTGGGATTATTCAACAGTAGCACCACATGGTAGACTCATAATGTATCCTCCATTGTTTCATTTGTTTTTAGCAACAATTTCAAACATAACACATATATCCCTTGTTAATATTACTAGATTTTTACAACCAGTATTTGCATTCTTTGTAATCTATATTATATCCTACTCATCATACAGATTATACTCAATAAAGCATGGTGTAATTACGGGTTTTCTTGGAATGTTATCCTTTGTAACATTTAATAGATCAGTAATATGTACTCCTGCAACAATTGCCATTGCACTTTCAATGATTGTATGTGTGCTATTTTTTATTGGATTTAGAGATAATAATAAGAAAGACATACTATTATCAGCAATATTTCTAGGATTAATATGTAATCTACACATGGCAACATCCATCATGACAATTGGGGTTGTAGGGTTATATGGTCTTATACAATTAGTTAGAAAACAATTAAATAGTAAATATCTTTTAATATACATTATAATATCCATGATTATAGCACTACCATGGTGGTTATATATTCTGATAAATTATGGGTTATTTTTCAATTCAATAGCAGGAAATCCACTTTTTATTGGAGTATATTTCTATAAATATTATGGTATTATTCCATTGTTATTTACTATAATAGGATTTTACACATTATATAAAAACAAATCTAATAAATCACTATTTCTATTAGTATGGTCTTTATCATTGGTACTACTAAGTCAAGTAACATATCTTGGGATAGAAACAGTTTCAATTAGAATTCTAGAAGTGGCAAGTTATCCATTAATACTAATTAGTGGTGTAGGATTTATAGAAGTATGTAATTACATTAAAAATAAAAATATGGAGAAATTATTAGTAATACTTCTTGTTATATTCTCAGTACTAAGTGTAGTTGCATATGTGGATAGTTATACACCTGATGTATTAGCAGATAATGATTATAATACTACACTTATTCCAACAGAGATGCATATGGTAATAGATCCTATTGGAACAATATCAAAACCATCTATTATATCTTCCAGATTTTCTGATGCAACTTTAGCTCATGACAGATACCATGTCATGTCTTGGTTTGTAAATAATAGTGATGGATCACTTCTTGTATCAGAAGATTCTGTTATGGATACAATTGTTGTATCAACTAGTAATACACCAGTTGTTTATGGAGGATTTACTGAATCTATTCCAGTGTATGTTGTAGATCCTGTACATATAATAGAAAATCATTCAACAGAAAGTGAGTTATCTGATTTAGGTGTAGGTTATATATTACTAAAACATGATACACCAATACCCATATATGCACAAAATATATACTCAAATTCAAATTATAAAATATGTATTATAAAAGATAGTTACAGGAAATAAGATAATGAAATATAAAATATTAGCAATCATAGTAATTGTAGTACTACTTGGTATATTTTCTACTAAATTCCTCTACACAGATTCTATGGATATTGATAATAATACACTGGTAATATCAGTATGTACTGGGAATATGAGGGGATTGGAAACAGGAATTTCTGTATATGCTGGATATAATAAAGCACCACTAGTACTATCTGATAGAACATTACCTCAACAATTAGATTCATGGTTACCATCATTTATTAAAAAAAACAATATTAAGAAAATAGTGGTTGTTGGACCTATCACTGCTAAACAACTACTACAACTACATATGTGTGGTGTTGAAGTTAAACAAGTCTATGGTAAATCTATACCAGACATATTAACAAAAGTTGCAGATAACACTCCAACTAAAAATAATGATACACTTATATTTTCAGCATCAGATCCACTTGCAGGAGTTCTTGGAGCATATATAAAAACACCAGTTTTTATCACAGCAACAAATGAAACATATAATTCTGCAGATGTATTAGATACAAAATATGATGAATATATTAAAACACATAATATCTCACACATAATAATCGTGGGAAATCTACCAGAATCTCTTAAAAATCAGTTAAAATCATACAATACAACAATTGAAGAATTATCTGGAAGAAACAGTGTAGATGTTAGTATCAATGTAAATAATAAACTTAAGTCATTAGGTCTTTTAAATAATACAACACAAGCATACTATGGATTTTATGGTGAACTACCCACAATAGTTCCACTTGTTATTCAAAATAATGCAATGTTAATAGAAGATTCATCAAATCATGGGGATATAAGTGATTATATTAAAGAAAATAACGTTTCAAAAATAACACTTACAAGAAATACAGAATCAGATTATATACAAATGGAAGAATCAGATTATATATCATCAAAAATTATAGATGAATTTAGAGAAAATAATATAGATACAGAATTTCTTACAAATAACAGAACACTAGATGAAGCCACAGGATTGTATGATGTGAAAATAAACAGTATTGAAAATGTTAAAAATCATACAAAATATATAAATAACACTACAACTGGAAAAAGTATGGAATCAAGTCCTCCATTAATAGAAATGCTTAATTATACATCTGTAGTTGACTCAAATAATATATCTGCAAATATAACAAATAATAACAACACATATAATGTAAAATGGAGTACAATACATCCATATACTTGGAAAAAAATCAGTAATAATGCTTATTATGCAACATCAAATACTGGATATGAATACTTCTGGAATTATGATGAAAATACATGGACTGTTGACTATAAATACAATAACACATCATATTATCAAGTTAAATGGATAAAAAATACTGATAATACATGGACTGAAATGCATCCTACAAATAACTACACATGGAACTATGATGGAAATAAATGGGCATGCTATAAAAATTCACAAATGATATATTATATATCTAAAAAATAACCACCTCTTTATCAAATTTCTTTTTTTTAAATAAAAAAATGTATAATTTATAAAAAGTATATAATAATACATATAATAAAAAACTATTTTATTTAATAAAGAAGAGTTAATTTAAGAATATAGGAGAAGAAAAACATATGAAACAATTATTTGGGACATTTGGTGTACGAAGAGTAGCAAACACAGTTTTAACTCCAGAATTTGCATCAAAAATTGCAGCAGCTTATGGAACAAAAGTTAAAGGAACAATAGCAATAGGATCAGATCCAAGAACATCCTCTGAAATGATAAAACACGCCGTTACAGCAGGATTATTATCAGTAGGATGTGATGTGGTTGATTTAGGAACACTACCAACACCTGCAGTACAGTATGCAGTAAGACAATACTATGATGGTGGAATCATGGTTACAGCTTCACATAATCCTCCAAAATATAATGGATTAAAATTATTGGACTCTGATGGTATTGGAACTCCTGATGATTTGGAAGAAGAAATTGAAGATATTTACTTTAATGATAAACAAGAACGTGTAACTTGGGATAAAATTGGAAAAGCATATAAAAGAGATATTATTGATGAATACATAGATGAAGTGCTAAAAAGAGTAGATGTAGACACAATAAAACAAGCAAATCTAAAAGTAATTCTAGATGCAGGATCTGGAGCTGCATGTTCAACAACACCATACATTATAAGAAAATTGGGATGTGACATAACAACACTTAATTGTCAACCAGATGGAGCATTCCCTGGACGTAATCCAGAACCAACAGAAGATAATCTACAAGATCTTATAAAAGTAGTTAAGGCAACTGGTGCAGATATTGGAATTGCACATGATGGTGATGCAGATAGAACAATATGTATTGATGAAAAAGGACAATTTGTTTTTGGAGATAAATCATTTGCACTTGTTGAAAAATCTATGCTTGAGAAGAACAATGGTGGAAAAATAGTAACTACAGTTGCAACAAGTAATGCAATAGCAGATATAGCACTTGAAAATAATGGTGAAATAATTCTAACAAAAGTAGGAGATCTTGTAGTTGCACGTAAATTACAGGAAGTAGATGGTTTATTTGGTGGAGAAGAAAATGGTGGATTAATATTCCCTGACTTTGTATATGGAAGAGATTCTGGACTAGCTACAGCAATGCTTCTTGAAATAATAGCTAAAACAAAACAACCACTATCCCAATTAATTAGTCAATTACCAACATACTTCTCAGAAAAAAGAAAAGTTGAATGTCCTGATGATAAAAAAGCTACAGTTGCAGAAAATATAATTAAAGACACAACAGAATATGAAGTTGACACAACAGATGGTGTTAAAGTAATAACAAGTGATGGATGGGTAATAATAAGACCATCTGGTACAGAACCAATATATAGATGCTTCTCAGAAGCAAAAACTCCTGAAAAAGCAACAGAATTAGCTGATTGGGGAATGAATTTAATTAAGAAATATTTAGATTAAATTTCTCTTCTTTCTACTTTTTTTATTTACAAGTCCCCATGGACAAACTTTAATACATAATCCACATAATCTTGGACGATTTTGTGCCTCTAATTTATTAAAATAATCATTACAGGCATATGCATCATAACGTGTTTCTCTTGAATTTTCTTCATTAAATTCAATATTTTTAATAGCATGTGATGGACAGTTAACTGAGCATAATCTACATGTTC
This sequence comes from Methanosphaera sp. A6, assembly GCF_001729395.1. NCBI lineage: Archaea > Methanobacteriati > Methanobacteriota > Methanobacteria > Methanobacteriales > Methanobacteriaceae > Methanosphaera > Methanosphaera sp. A6. Next base: position 4,993 of record NZ_MAIF01000021.1, read on the forward strand.
CACAACGACTAGGAACTTGTTTTTTAGCATATGGTAGAGGTGCATCTGTGATAATGGTAGCCCACCTGATTCGTGGACCATAATATGGATTTATAAGTAAACAACTCTTTCCAATCCAACCAAGACCTGCAAGATTTGCAACAAGTTTATGTGAAATATCACCCTTTAATTTATCTTTAGAAACAATAGATGAAGCATCAATAAATTTTGCCATATACTTATGTTCATGTAATATGGATTCTATTTTAGTACCTATTTCATTTAATTTAGAGTTTATTTTAATGTATGTTTGAAGATATTTTTCCTCTATTTCAAGTATGTCAATTGTATCAATAATCTCATCAGGAATATTAATACCAATACTAATAGCATGGGGATACTTATTAAATTGGGAATTTATATCTGGATTAGGTGTCATATTTTTCATATTTGCATAACCATAAACTGTAACTTCCTCTTTACAAATCTTATCTATCATACTTATCATTATAACAAAAACTTCCTATAATCTATTTTTTAGTATTTTTTATATATTATATTAGATAAATCTTATTAATAATGCAATATATTATATTAAAATAATATATATTTTTTTAGTAGATAAAAAGCAATTTTCTAATAATCAATCAACTACAAGTTATGACTATAAATTTATAATTAGTGGAGGGTAATATAATGGATAATAACACTATTCAAAAAGAAATAGCAAGTCGTGTTAAAGACATGAGAGAAGTATGTGAAATTAGTGTACAAGAAATGTCTGAAAAGTTAGATGTTCCAGTTGAAACTTATACAAAATATGAATCTGGAGAAATAGATATTCCAGCCAGTATTCTTTATGAAGCCTCAATAATATTTAATGTAGATACAAGTTTATTATTAACAGGTGAAGATACAAGAATGAGTGTTTTTACAGTAACACGTAAAGATAAAGGAGTAAGAGTTGATCGTAGAGAAGCATATGACTATGAAAACTTAGCTTCAAATTTTACACATAAGGCAATTGAGCCATTTATTGTTACAGTAACACCACGTAAAGATAACTATATGCCAGAACCAAACTATCATAAAGGATATGAATTTCTTTATGTATTAGAAGGACAACTTAGAGTATATATTAAAGACAATACAATTGACTTAAATCCTGGAGATTCAATGTATTTTAATTCATTACATAAACATGCAATGATAGCATTAGGAGATAAAAAAGCTAAATTCCTAGATATACTAAATTATAAAGGTGAGTAGATTAAATGACATCATTATTAAATAGATATGTTCCAAGAACAGAATTTGATTCTTATGAAGATTTTAATGAGAATTTAAAAATAACAGTACCTGAAGATTTTAATTTTGCATATGATATTGTTGATGTATATGCAAAAGAACAACCTGATAAAGTAGCACTATCATGGTGTGATGATAATCAAGAAAAAATATTCACATTCAGTAATTTAAAACAATTAAGTGATAAGGCTGCAAACTTCTTTAAATCATTAGGAGTTACAAAGGGTGATAGAGTATTATTAACACTTAAAAGTCGTTATGATTTTTGGTATTGTATGTTAGCATTACATAAATTAAAAGCAATAGCAGTACCTGCAACACACATGTTAAAACCTGAAGATATTGAATATAGGATAGATGTTGCTGGAATTAAAACTGTTGTAACTATTCGTGAAGATGGTGTTCCAGAAAGCTATGCTGAAGTTGAAAAAACATTAGGTCTTAAGTTAAACAAAGTATTTGTTGGAACAGAAGATATGCCTGGATGGTATGATTTAAGAAAAGAAGTTAAAAAAGCTTCAGATAACTTTGAACGTCCAGTATATGATGATGATTCAGTTGAAGATACTTCTGTAATTTTCTTCTCATCAGGTTCAACAGGACAACCAAAAATGATTAAACACAGTTTTGGATATCCATTAGCACATATTGTAACTTCCAATTACTGGCATCAGGTGGTGGATAATGGATTACATTACACCATAGCAGATACTGGTTGGGGAAAAGCATTATGGGGTGAAATATATGGTCCATGGATTTCAGGTTCAGGAATATATATCTATGATTATGATAGATTCCACCCATATGAAGTTTTATCTAAGGCATTAGAACATAAAATCACGACATTATGTTGTCCACCAACAATGTACAGGTTCTTTATAAAAGAAGATATTGATAACTTGGACTTTTCTTCATTACAACATGCAACAACTGCTGGTGAACCATTAAATGATGAAGTATTCTATAAATTTAAGGAATTAACAGGTCTATCTATACGTGAAGCATTTGGTCAAACAGAAACAGTAGCTACTATTGCAAACTTCCCATGGGTTGATATTAAATTAGGTTCAATGGGTAAACCTGCACCATTGTTCAATATTAAATTGTTAAATACTGATGGATGTGAATGTGATGTTGGTGAAGAAGGTGAAATAGTATTTGATATTTCTGAAGGTTATCCATTAGGATTATTTAAAGGATACTATAATAACCAAGAAAAGACTGATGAAACAATATATGATGGATATTATCATACAGGGGATTCTGCATGGATTGATGAAGATGGATATTACTGGTATAAAGGTAGAATTGATGATGTAATTAAAAGTTCTGGATATAAGATAGGTCCATATGAAGTTGAAAGTGCATTACTATCACATAGTGCAGTATTAGACTGTGCAGTAACTGGTATACCTCATCCTATAAGAGGACAAATTGTTAAGGCAACAATTGTTTTAGATAAGGGTTATCAACCATCTCAGGAGTTAACAAAAGATATTCAAAATCATGTAAAACATGTTACAGCACCATATAAATATCCTCGTGCAATTGAATATGTTGATGAACTTCCAAAAACAATTAGTGGTAAAATAATGAGGAAAAAAATCAGACTTGAAGATGAAGAAAAATTCAAGAAATAAATTTCCTCATCATACTTTTTTTTCAATTAATATTTCTTATTTTATTTTAATAAATTACTAAATTATATTACTAGTTGCTAACAAAACTGTTTATTTTTTTTAATAAGAATTTTGTTTATCTAATAGGTATTTTAAAAAATAGAGGTATTATAATAAAATACATGTCTTTTAAAAAAAAGAACTATAATTCATAATTTTAATCCTATTATTTTTTTTTAATTATAATTGAAATTAAACAAAATACTTATTTTTTTATGATAGTATTAATAATTTTATTTTAATTGTTATGTTATTATTTCGAA